>DASWQB010000429.1:0-17558 GCA_036398335.1 Afipia sp.
AGCGCCTCGTCCTGCACCAATACGGTCTGCACGAGCGCATAGACGGCGTTCGGCGCGCGGCGCAGGCCCGCCATGATCGCGGATTCGGCATCGGTATCGCGCGGCGCTGTCTCCAGCTTCGCGAGCCGGTCGAACAGCTCATCAACCATCTGGCGTTCTTGCGGATTCATCTCGTCCTCCAGTCCACGCGAAAAATTTCGCCTGAAAACATAGGGAGAAAGCTAAATGCCCTTTATGTCGGGATAAGTGGGGCGGCCGATTAAATTTTGGAGAGGTTTGTTTTTAGCTGCGGCAAAACGGCATGGCTTGCGTAACCACGAGCGGCTCTTCGTCATGGCCGGGCATAGCCCGTCGAAAGACGGGCGTGAACGCCCTTTTGTCCCGGCCATCCACGTCTTGTCTTTCGATAGCGAAGACGTGGATGCCCGGCATAAAGCCGGGCATGACGGCTGCAATTGCGGATGGCAAGCACCGGGCCGCGCCTTCGCGGGGACGACGCTAGAGCCTCACATTGTTCGCCGCCAGCATCTTCGGAAACTCATCGCCCGCAAGAAACGCGTATTCACGCTCGCGCTGATGCGTCAGCGGATCGAGCGACACCAGCACCTCGTCGACAAAACCGGGATGGCACATCACCAGCCCGCGATCGGGAACGTCTTTGAGAAAGCCGTCCATCAACGCGGCGAAGTCGCTCGCCTTGGTGAAATCATAGGCCCCGGCGAATCCGGGATTGAACGCAACATTCCCGCGGGCGCAGAGCCGCCGGAATTTCGCGCTCAACACATCCAGCAGCAACGCCTTTGGATTATTTAGCGTGGAGCGGGCGCGCCCGCACTGGCGAACCCACGCTTGCGGCGCGGCTTCTTTCACCGCATCGATGAACGCATCGCGCACCTGTGGAAATAACTGCACGTGCTGATGGCCGTCAACGTAATCCGGCGCCTTGCCGAACAGGTCGATGAACTGCGCCAGTTGCGCCGCGATTTCCGCGCGCAGCATTTCGGGATCAAGCCGGCGCAGCAGGCTGGCGCGCAGCATATCTCCCAGCGGCAGGAGCAGGCCGCCGTTGAGCGGGCGGAAATACATCGTCAGCGGATGAAACGGCGCGGTCAGCGTTATGTGCAGGCCGACAGCGCAGCCGGGATTTGATGCCAGCGCCTCCTTGAGCGCCGTCACATCGCTGCGGCCGATGGCGGAGCCGACCACCATCACCGAGGTGGCGTTCAGCCGCTTGCGTGCGATCAGGTCGCAGATCGCGCGGTTGACGCCGGGACTGATGCCGTAATCGTCGGCGCATAGCGTGACGCAGCGAGGCTCGGCGTTCATTCAGCGGCGGTCTGCGATGAGGCGGCGGCATCATTCGCCACATGGGTGTCGGCTTGGTTGCCCACTTGGCTGTCTGCGGATTTAACCTCGTGTTCGGCGACGAAATAGATCGGCCTTGCTTTCATTTCGGAGAGGATCTTGCCGATATATTCGCCGAGCACGCCGATCATGATGAGTTGCACGCCGCCGATGGTCATGAAGCCGACGACGATCGACGGATAGCCAGGGACCGATTTCCCTGTCGCAAAGGTTTCCCACATGATGGATAACCCGAAGAGAAACGCGCCGAAGGCCAGCAGAAGACCGAGCAGACTGGCGAGCCGCAGCGGCGCGACCGAGAACGACGTCAGCCCCTCAATCGACAGGCCGAGCAGCTTGCCGGGGCTGAATGTGGTGACGCCATGGGCGCGCGCTTCGGGTTCGTAATCCACGCGGATCTGGCGAAAGCCGATCCAGCTCGCGAGCCCCTTGAAGAAACGGTTGCGCTCCGGCAATTGCCGCAGGGCGGCGGCGGCGCGCGGCGAGAGCAGGCGGAAATCGCCGGCGTCCTCGGGAATCTTCTGGCGCGCGCCCCAGTTGATGAGCGTGTAAAAACCGCGGACCGCGATGCGGCGCATCAGCGGCTCATTGTCGCGATGCGCCTTGGCGGTATAGACGACGTCGTAGCCGTCATCGAGCCAATGGCTTACCAGTTTTCCGGCGATGTCGGGCGAATGCTGGCCATCGCCGTCCATGAACATCACAGCGCCGAGCCGGGCGTGATCGAGCCCGGCCATCAAGGCGGCTTCCTTGCCGAAATTTCGCGACAGCGACACCACCTGCAAATCGATCGCTGTGGCTGGCAAAGTGCGTGCGATGATCAATGTACGGTCCGCGCTTCCGTCATCGACATAGACCACTTCGACGCGCAGTCGGTAGGTCTGTTTCAGCTTGGCCGCGAGCGCGAGAAGGCGCTCGTGCAGCCTCTCCAGGCCGGCGGCCTCGTTGTAAAGCGGCACGACAATCGACAACCCCCGCGCGGACGCGGCGGCACTGGACAGACTGGAAACATCGGCACCGAGCATTTCGATCAAGCCCTGAAAATCAATCTACACCGATCATATGGGAATAGTTCCACGGTGTCGCTACAGCGTTGGAAGGAGGATGCGGATAGAAGTCTTCCGTGCCCCGGACGCGGTGCGTCATGCAATGGCGCGCCGCTGAGCCGGGGCCGTTCCAGTCGTTATGTCTGTATCTTGTCGCGGTCCCGGTTCTGCGATGCAGCGCTTCCGCGCTGCATCGCGCCCGGGACACCAGAGAGGAAATGTCGAACTGTCCGGACAGGCGATCTTTCAATAGTCCACTACCGCCCCAGAAACGCCTCCAGCCGGGCGAACAGCGGATTTTCCCGGTCCATCACATAGTCCAGCGAGCCGACCGAGACGGTGTCCGCGCCATGAGCGCGAAGGAAGCTGCCGAGCGCATAGAGCTGCGCCGGGGGACAGTGCAGCGTCAGCATGCCCGAGGATGTGGGGCCGCCGAACGGCGAGACCACGCCGAATTTGGCGTGGGCCTCGGCGAGCAATGCGTCGTTGCAGCCGGCAAAGCGCGTGCGCACCTCTTTATATTTCGCGGCGCGGGCGCGGGCGGCGATGTGATCGAAGATGATGCGCGCGGTCTCGCGCGCCTCGTCCGACCAGTCGGCCTGACGCGAGGCCACAAGGTTGGCATGGCTGCGCAGGATCACGCCGTCGTCCAGCACCTTCAGCCCGTTGGCTTCCAGCGTCGCGCCGGTCGTGGTGATGTCGACGATCAGTTCGGCGCTGCCGCTCGCGGGCGCGCCTTCGGTCGCCCCCGCCGAGGCGACGATGCGATAATCCAGCACGCCGTGCGCGGCGAAGAAATTTCGGGTCAGGTTGAAATATTTGGTGGCGACGCGCATGCGCCGGTCATGCTGTTCGCGAAATGAGGTTGCGACATCGTCGAGGTCGGCCATGGTGCGCACGTCGATCCACGCCTGCGGCACCGCGACCACGACATTGGCGCTGCCGAAGCCGAGACTTTCCACCAGCATCACACGCTTGTCGGCGTCGAGAATGCTCTCGCGCACCAGATCCTCGCCGGTGATGCCGAGGTGGACCGTTCCCTGCGCGAGCTGGGCTGCGATCTCGCTCGCCGACAGATACGCGATCTCGACATTGTCGAGACCGGCGATGGTGCCGCGATAGTCGCGCGCGCCGCGCGGCTTGTTGAGGGCCAGACCCGCACGGGCGAAAAATGCATCGGCGTTTTCCTGCAAGCGCCCTTTGGAGGGAACGGCGAGAACGAACGGCGGGGTCATGAGGCGCTCCCGTTTTTCACGAGCGCTTCGATCCAGATCGAGAATCCGACGGCGGGAATGGCTTCGCCCGCTCCGAGGCGGGTCAGCAATCCGTCGTAGCGGCCGCCGCCGACCAGCGGCGTGTCGCCGTTGTTTTTGTCGTGAAGTTCGAACTCGAAGCCCGTGTAGTAGTCGAGGCCGCGTCCGAAGCCGGTGGAGAATTTCACGCTTGACGTGTCGATGCCGCGCGCGGCCATGAATCCGGTCCGGCTCTCGAGCTGATCGATCGCGGCGCCAAGATCGAGCCTGGCTTTTGACGCGAGCGCGCGAAGCGCGATCACCGCGTCGTCCGGATTACCGTTAATGGCAAGGTAATCCTCGATTAATGTAAGTTTTTCGCGCGGCAACGCACCGCCCTTGAGGGTCGATTGCTCGAGAAAGCGGTCGGCGATTTCGGACACCGTGCGGCCGCCGACATTGGTGGTGCCCGCGATCGACATCAGGTCGGTGACCAAGGCCAGCGCGGCCTTGCGGTCCGAGCCGGCCAGCGCCGCAAGCACGCCTTCATATTCTTTTGTGGTCGGCGACGGCGCGAGGGTGAGGCGGCTCAAATCCTGCGCGAGAATCTTGCGGTTGAAATCCTTCACCAGCCGCCGTTTCCAGACCGGCGGCAGATCGAGCGCCTCGATCAGCGCGGAGAACAGCGCGACGTCGCCGGTGCGAATCTCGACATCCTCAATCCCGAACGCCGCAACCGCCTGAAGCCCAAGCGCGAGCATCTCCGCGTCGGCTGCGGCGCGATCCTGGCGGCCGAACGATTCGACGCCTGCCTGATTGAATTCGCTGGCTTTTCCGCCGCGAAAACGAAAAACCGGGCCAAGATAACAGTATCCGGCAGGCTGCCCCGCGATGTTTGAGGCGAGATAATCGCGCGCCACCGGAATGGTGAGGTCTGGCCGCAGGCACAGCTCCTCGCCGGTCGCGTCCGTGGTCAGATACAGGCTCTTGCGGATGTCCTCGCCCGACAGATCGAGAAATGGCTCGGCGGGTTGCAGGATCTCGGGTTTCGCCAGGACATAGCCCGCCAGCGCGAATGACGACAAAAGCGCCTCCGCTTGCACGGCGGAACCTGTCGTTGGGCCGTTGGCAGTTCCCTGGGCGGCGGGCGGGGTCATCGTCAAATCCGCAAAGATCAAAAGTTGCAGCCCTTTAGCACGGGATACCCCCGGTTTCGACCGGGAAACGCAAAGTGGCTTAACGAGTTATCCGTGCCAAAATGGACTTGGAACTGCTCCTGCAGGTCAGATTTTTCCCCAATCCCCGAGCATGGCCTGCGCCATCGCCATCGCCGCCACCGCGGCGGTATCGGCGCGCAGGATACGGGGCCCGAGTGCGAGGCGGGATATTTTCCCCTGCCGCAACAGGGCGGTGCGTTCCTCTTCGGCGAATCCGCCTTCGGGTCCGATCAAAAGGTCGATCCCGGATTGCGGCTCGCCGTTGAGGCCGCTCAGCGCGGCGACAGGGTTTTCGACCGGCGCCTGTTCGTCGCAGAACAGCAGACGGCGGCTTTGGTCACGCTGGGTGAGATATTGCGCCAGCGGCAGCGGTTCGTGGACGACCGCCAGATTGAGGATGCCGCATTGTTCCGCCGCTTCCACGACGTTGGCGCGCATGCGTTCCAGATTGACCCGAGAAACCTGTGTGAACCGCGTCATGACAGGCCGCAGCGCGCTGGCGCCCATCTCGGCGGCTTTTTGCACCATGTAATCCAGTCGTGCGTGTTTGAGCGGCGCGAACACCAGATGCAAATCGGGCAGGCGGTCCTGCGGCCGGGTCTGAGCAAGGATCGTCAATTGATCCGGGCGCTTGCGGCCGGAAATCGCCGCCTGCCATTCGCCGTCGCGGCCGTTGAACACCAGCACCGCATCGCCCGAGGCCAGCCGGAGCACGTTTCCCAGATAATTGGCCTGATCGCGGTCAAGTTCGAGCGCGGCGCCTGCGGACATCGGCGCGTCAACGAACAAACGGGGGGCATTAAGATCAGTCTGAGGCATCGGACCTCCTTATCCGAGCCGCTTTTAGATCATGCGACGGTTCCGCGCGATGCCGTTCCCAAGCTGCGCAATAGTATCTTTGTCGCGCGAACGCCGTGCTGTTGCCTGATTCAACGGGTTGTTAAGGCAAAGCAGGGATCGTAAAAACACGCCGCAGGCGCCGGAATCCCGCCGGAGGACAGCTTTGATCGCCACTCGCTTCGTCTCGCGCTTTGTCTCATCGCGTTTGAAGGCACTGACCGCTGTCTCGGTCTGGGCCGTGGCTGCGTTGTTTCCCAACTTGCTCCATGCACAGGCCGCTTTCCCGGCGCCGCTCCCCGGTCAGGCCGCGGCGCCTCCTGCCGGCTTGGCGCCATTTCCGCCGGTCGGCGGCGGTATGGCGCCGATGCGTGCTCCGGCCGCCTTTCCGTCAGGCGGCGCGGCTCCTATGGGCGGTGGTTTCGGTCCGCCACCGGGGCCGCCACCGGGCGGGCAGGACTGCATGGCCGAGTTTACGCCATTGAAGCAGGAAGCTGAGAAGCGTGGTGCTTTCATCAAGGCATTGGGGCAGCGCAAGGCTGGGCCAGCGGAAGCTTGCAAGGCCATCGGCGCATTCGGACAGGCCGAGCTCAAGATGATTAAATTCATCGAAACCAATGCCAAGAGATGCGGCATCCCCCCTCAGGTCGGCCAGCAAATGAGCCAAGGTCACAAGGCGACCGAACAGATGCTTGCCAAGGTTTGTGCCGCCGCGCAGGGACAGGCGCAGGGCGGGGGCGGAGGCGCTCCCAGCCTGACGGAGGCGCTGGGTGCTTCCATTTCTGTGCCCGAGGCGACACCGACCAAGCGCAGCGGCGGCAGCACATTCGATACGCTCAGCGGCAATGTTCTGGCGCGATAGCCTGCGTGGGCTGCCATGACCGGTGATATTGCAGCCCCGGTCGCCGACGCGACGGCCAACTGGGTCGATACCTGCGCGCCGTTGTGGGCAAGGCCCTATCTGCGTCTGGCGCGGATGGACCGTCCGATCGGCTCATGGCTGTTATTCATCCCGTGTCTTTGGTCCGCGGCGCTGGCCGCCGGTATCGCGCAATCCGTCCGGGATTTGCCCTGGGTCATCCTGCTGTTCGCCATCGGTTCATTCGTGATGCGGGGCGCGGGCTGCACCTGGAACGACATCACCGACCGCGATCTCGACGCTAAAGTTGAGCGCACGCGTTCGCGCCCGATCCCGGCCGGCCAGGTCAGCGTCAAACAGGCGTATGTGTTTTTGGCCGCGCAATTGGCCGTCGGGCTTCTGGTCCTGCTGCAGTTCGGCCGCTTCGCTGTGATAACCGGCATCGCTTCGCTTGGCGTCGTGGCGATCTATCCCTTCATGAAGCGGGTCACATACTGGCCGCAGGTCGTGCTCGGTCTAGCATTCTCGTGGGGTGCCCTGATGGGATTCGCCGTGATCCTCGGCCGTATCGATGCCAGCGCGCTATTGCTTTATGCTGGATCGATCGCATGGGTGATCGGCTACGATACGATTTATGCGCATCAGGACACCGATGACGATGCTCTGATCGGGGTGAAGTCAACCGCGCTTTTGTTCGGTGCGCGTACCCACATCATGCTGACACTGTTCTACGGATTGGCCGTGGTGCTGATCGCGCTGTCGCTGCGAAATGCCGGAGCAGGGTGGCTGGCTTATGCCGGGCTGGCG
The DNA here is from genome assembly GCA_036398335.1 of Afipia sp. Lineage (GTDB taxonomy): Bacteria > Pseudomonadota > Alphaproteobacteria > Rhizobiales > Xanthobacteraceae > Afipia. Next base: position 7,364 of record DASWQB010000429.1, read on the forward strand.
GCCTTCATGGCGCACCTGGTCCGGCAGATTACGCAAACAGACATCAACGATTCTTCGTTGTGCTTGCGCGTGTTCAGATCGAACCGCGACGCGGGACTGCTGTTGTTCGCGGGGCTTATAGCGGACGCGGTTTTGCGCGCGTCCTGATACGCTTTTCCGAATTAATGGCGCGCGATGATTTCGCGCTCATCCCGATGAATTGGCGCCTCTTGTGAGGTACGGCCGGCGCGGCGGCGCACGAGGAATTTCGGTCGGCGCGCGCGGATCACATTATGACGGCGGCGACGCGAAGCCGGTTCGTTCTCGGCACCGCTTTCCTCGTCGATCTGCGGCAGCGCGAACAGGTCGCTCCATTGCATCCAGATATGCGCGATTTCCGCATCGTCGTCGCTCACCAGCAGCGGGACAGAGAGTGATGGATCGCGGTGGGTGAGAACGAGCGCTTGCCCCTCGCAGGTCTGGCGGCAGGCGATGCCGAGAAACTCGCGAATCCGCACCTGCACGGTCATGTTGATACCGCGCACCGCACGGCGCACGAGAACGCGCTCGCGATTGATTTCGATATGCCGCGATTCGCCATCGGCGCGCATGTCGTGCGCCTCAAAGCAGACCGGCAAAGAAAGCGGGTCGAGCCGCAGGTTGCGGCCCGACCCGGCGGGTTGCACCCCGCCGACTCCGTATTGACGTCTCACGCTTTTATCTCCCCGCCGGGATTATGTTCCCGGTCGATGCGTGGAGATTGTCACAGCGGTGTCGGATTCCGCTTAATAAGGCTGGTTAATCGCTCGTTGCAGGCATTGCATCGAATCTCATGATTGACGAGTGGTTGGCACACATGATTGACGAGAGATTGCGAAGTAGCCGAATATCTTTCAGATCGTGCTCCGGAAGTGCTTGAAATCGGCGTAAAACGGGCACATCTGATGATTCGGAAAATTCGAATTCAAACCGTGGAATCCCGTTTGTGATCTCTTCACCAAGCTCCCATACGTCACAGCTTTCCAAACCCGCAACATCCGACATGCTGGATCAAGCTCCGCTCAGCACGCTCGCGCAGCGTCTGGTCGAGGCGGCAAAGCGCGCCGGCGCGGACGCGGCGGACGCGGTTGCGGTGCGCGGCATCTCGCAAGGTGTGGAGATACGCGACGGCAAGGTTGAAGAAACCGAGCGCTCCGAAGGCGATGATGTCGGCCTTCGCGTGTTCGTCGGTAAGCGGCAGGCGGTCGTATCCACCAACGATGTCGGCGGCGACAATGTCGCAAAACTCGCCGAGCGCGCGGTGGCGATGGCGCGTGTCGCGCCGGACGACGACTATGTCGGCCTTGCCGATCCATCATTGCTGGCCAGGCAATTCGCCGATCTGCAGTTGCTCGATCCAAACGTCCCTTCGATCGACGAACTCGAGCGCCGCGCGCAGGAGGCCGAAGCCGCAGGCCTTGCCGTGAAGGGCGTATCCAAGTCGGGCGGCGCGTCGGCCTCCGCAGGCATTGGCGGCATGGTGCTGGTGACCAGCACCGGATTTCACGGCTCGTATTTACGATCCAGCCAAAGCGTTTCCATGATGGCGATCGCTGGTGAAGGCACCGGCATGGAACGCGATTACGATTTTACCTCGGCCATTCACGCCTCCGATCTCATGTCTCCTCAGAGCGTCGGGCGCAGCGCCGGCGAGCGCACGGTAGCGCGGGTCAATCCGCGCAAGGTCGCCACCTGCAAGGTGCCGGTCGTGTTCGATCCGCGAGTCTCATCTTCGCTGGTCGGCCATCTGGTTAGCGCGGTGAATGGCGCTTCGATCGCACGCAAGACCAGTTTCCTGAAAAATCATCTTGGCGAACAGCTGTTCGACAATAGCATCCGCATTATCGACGATCCGCTGCGCGTGCGCGGTTTGCGATCGCAAACCTTCGATGCCGAAGGCGTTGCGGTGAAGAAGCTCGCGATTATCGACGATGGTGTCCTGACGTCATGGCTGCTGGATTGCGCGACCGCGCGCGAGCTTGGCATGGTCACGACCGGCCACGCGCATCGCGGTGTCTCGTCATCTCCTTCGCCAGGAGCCTATAATCTTCATCTGGAAGCGGGTCAGGTGACGCCGGCCGGGTTGATGTCGGATATCAAACAAGGGTTTTACGTCACCGATCTGATCGGTTCCGGTGTCAATGGCGTCACCGGCGATTATAGCCGCGGCGCAGCCGGCTTCTGGATCGAGAACGGTGAATTGACCTATGCGGTGAGCGAAGTGACGATCGCCGGGCATTTGTTCGACATCTTCAAGTCAATGAGGCCGGCGAACGATCTGACCTTCAAGCATGGTGTCAACGCGCCGACGGTCCGTGTCGAAGGATTGACGATTGCCGGACGTTGACCCTCACGTCTGCGATCACGCAGCGCTGCTGTGCGATACGGTGCGCGAGGCCGGCGCGCTTGCCCTGAAAATGTTTCGTACCGACTTGAAGACCTGGACCAAGGGGGCGTCCTCTCCGGTTTCCGAAGCCGATATCGCCGTCAACGACCTGATCGAGGCGCGGCTGCGAACTGCGACGCCGGACCATGGCTGGTTGTCGGAGGAGAGTCCCCTGGACTCTTCCCGGCGGGACAAAAAGCTGATCTGGATTGTCGATCCGATCGACGGCACCCGCGCTTTTCTGGCAGGGCAGGACGACTGGTCTGTCAGCGTTGCGCTGGTGGATGATGGTTTGCCTATACTCGGCGCGGTGTTCGCCCCCGTCACCGCCGAATTATATTTTGCCGCGCGGGACGCCGGAACGACGCTTAATGGCGCCGTGGTGCGGGCAAGCAAGGGCGATACGCTCGATCTCGCGCGGGTCGCCGGACCGAAAGCGATCGTCGGCCGCCTTCAGCGGGTCGGCGAAAACATGACGATTCATCCCCGCATCGGATCGCTCGCGCTCCGGTTGTGCCGTGTCGCGAACGGGCAGCTCGATGTCGCTTGTGCCGGAGGGCGCAGCCAGGATTGGGACCTTGCGGCTGCTACCCTTATTGTGCAGGAAGCGGGCGGGGACATGACTGAAATTAACGGCGATCGCCTCGTTTTTAACCGTTCCGATATTGCGCACGGATTGCTATTAGCAGCGGGGCACGCACGTCACCGCCGCCTCGTCACTTACTTTCAGAGCAACCCGGTTTTTTGATGCGGCATTTTCAATTCGGTGATTGAATTTGCGGCGTTATCAAGCCTATAGCCGATCCAGAGGTTGAAGCCATGTCAAATCCCGCGCAGCCGCAATTACTTCACCTGGTGATCGGCGGCGAGTTATCGAACCTGAATGATGTGACGTTCAAGGACCTCGATAAGGTCGAAATTGTCGGATTGTTTCCGAACTACGCGACAGCTCATGCGGCCTGGCGTGCGAAGGCGCAGCAATCGGTCGATAATGCGCATGCGCGCTATTTTATCGTGCACCTCCATCGGTTGCTTGATCCTGGTCAAGACACAAAGTCTGTCAGTTGAAATCTTTTCTCCGAAAATTACCAAAGCAGGTTTGGTTCCAGCGCAGCGCCGGGTTTCTGGCGGCCGAATTCCTGCGGCTGGTCTGGTTGACCAACCGGTTCACCATCGATCCGCCCGATATCTACGAGCGCGTCGAGCCGGACCTGCCGCTCATCATGACTTTTTGGCACGGTCAGCATTTCTTGATGCCGTTTGTGAAGCGCAAGAGATACAAAGGAAAGGTTCTGATCTCGCGCCATTCCGATGGCGAGATCAACGCCATCGCGGCTCGGCGCCTCAATGTCGAAGCCGTGCGGGGGTCTGGCGATCATGGCAATTCGTTTCAGCGCAAGGGAGGGGTTTCCGCATTCAAGGAAATGCTGCGCGCGCTTAACGACGACTACAACATGGCCGTGACGGCGGATGTTCCTAAAGTCTCACGCAAAGCGGGCCTTGGCATCATCATGCTGGCGCGTGAATCCGGCCGGCCAATCATGCCGATTGCGATCGCGACCTCGCGGTTCCGTCGGCTGAAAAATTGGGATCGCTCTGTCATTCATTTGCCGTTTGGGCGCGGCGCGGCGATCGCAGGCGATCTCATTCGCATACCACCGGATGCGGATCACGTCGTCATGGAACATGCACGACTGGAGCTGGAGCGCAGCCTGAACGACATCACGGTCCGCGCCTATGCCGCGATTGGACACGTGGACGAGGCGCCCGATGCCTAACGATCTGCCGGTCACGCTGCGTCTGTATCGCGCCGTCTCCAAGCTGGCGGCGCCGCTGGCGGGTGTCATTACGGCGCGCCGACTGAAGCAGGGCAAGGAAGATCCGGAGCGGCTTCTTGAGCGGCGCGGTATTGCCAGCGTGGAGCGCCCGCCCGAGCCGTTGATCTGGATTCACGGTGCCAGCGTTGGCGAGGTGCTGGCAGCGGGCGAACTGGTTGAACGGTTGCGCGCGCTTCATGTGCGTATTCTCCTCACATCCGGCACGGTGACTTCCGCCGCGGTCGCGGCCCGGCGCTTCCCGCCCGACGTCATCCATCAATATATCCCCTTCGACTCGCCGCGCTTCGTCGATCAATTTCTCGATCACTGGCAGCCGGATCTCGCGCTGTTCATCGAATCCGATCTGTGGCCGAACCTGCTGCTCGGCTGTGCCGACCGGCGGATCCCGCTGGTGCTGATCAACGGACGCATGTCCCATCGCTCATTTCCGCGCTGGAACCGGGCCTACGGCACGATCTCGACGTTATTGTCCTGCTTCGACCTGTGCCTCGCCCAATCGGATATCGACGCGGAGCGGTTCGCGGCGCTGGGCAGTCCAAATGTCTTGACGTCCGGTAATCTGAAACTCGACGTCAAAGCACCGCCCGCCGACCCCGCCAAACTTGATCGTCTCAAGTCGATGACCCAGCGCCGAACGGTTTTTGTCGCCGCTTCCACTCATCCCGGCGAGGAGGAAATCATTCTCGACGCGCATCGCCGTCTCGCTGGCCGCATTCCTTCGTTGCTGACGATTATCGTGCCGCGCCATCCGCAGCGGGGCCCTTCGATCGCGCGCATGCTCGCGGGCGCGAGTCTGCAGGTGTCGCTGCGTTCGCAGTCGGAGATGCCGAGCGCGAATACGGATATTTACGTTGCCGATACGATGGGCGAGCTTGGATTGTTCTATCGTCTTGCTCCGGTGGTTTTCATGGGCGGCTCCCTGGTGGAGCATGGCGGACAAAATCCGATCGAAGCGATCAAGCTCGGTGCTGCTGTGGTGCATGGTCCCCACGTGTTCAATTTCGGCGAGATTTACGGCGCGATCGGTGACAATGGCGGCGCGCTGCGGGCCGATGATAACGAGCACCTTGTCAAGCTGCTTGGGCATCTCTTGTCTAACCCTGTCGCACGATCGCGGGTGAGTGACGCCGGTGCCGGCGTGGTGGAGCGGCTGGGCGGCGCGCTTGAGCGGACGCTGACAGCGCTCGAACCTTATCTGCTGCAACTGCGTCTTGAGCGGGCGTCCGCCGATGCGTGAACCTGGCTTCTGGTACGGTTCGCCGTCACAGTTGTCTTGGCCATTGTCCTGGTTGCTGTCGCTTGTTGCCAAAATATACGGTGCGGCCACGGCAAGGCGCATGGCGCGCGGCGGCGTATCAATCGGAATTCCGGTGTTTTGCGTCGGCAACTACCATGTCGGCGGAGCGGGCAAGACACCGACGACACTGGCGCTCGCGCACATCCTCGCCGGCATGGGAGAGCGGCCATTCGTGGTGAGCCGTGGCTATGGCGGCCGTCTGCGCGGGCCGGTGCGCGTTGATTCTGGCCGGCATTCTGCAATCGATGTCGGCGACGAGCCTTTGATGATGGCCTCGCGTGTGCCGGTCGTGGTCTCGCGCGATCGCGCTGTGGGCGCAAAACTGGCGCGCGGCGAGGGCGCCAGCGTTATCTTGCTCGACGATGGTTTTCAGAATCCGGCGCTTGCAAAGGATGCGTCGCTGATCGTGATCGACGGCGTGCGTGGATTAGGCAATGGGCTGGTGTTTCCCTCCGGTCCGCTACGCGCGCCGCTGCCGCCGCAGCTTGCGCGCACCGACGCGCTGATCGTGATCGGGCAAGGGCGTGCCGCCACCGATGTCGCGGACAACGTCGCAGCGCGAGGCGGCCTCGTTTTGCGCGGAGTTTTGGCCCCGGATCGCGGATCGTTGCAACAATTGCGGGGGCGGCGGGTACTGGCTTTTGCGGGTATTGGTGATCCAGCGCGTTTCTTTGCGACCCTGCGCTCATCCGGCGTTGACGTCGTCGGCGAGCGGATTTTTGCCGATCATCACTCCTTTGCGGCTAGCGAGATAAAACGGCTCGCGTCAGACGCCGCCGCTCAGTCCTTGATGCTGGTGACGACCGAAAAGGATTTTACGCGGATCGCCAGCAATCCGGTGCTCGCGGGATGGAAAGATGAAATCACGCCATTCGCGGTCACGCTTGAGATCGGAAATGAAGCGGCGCTTCGCGGTTTTCTGGCCGATCGGTTCGCGAAAGCCAGAGGATATCAAACGCCTTAGCTGCGGTCCTTAGCTCGTGCCCTTGAGCGCGCCCGGATAGTGGCGTTTCAGCACGGCCTCGGGCGTGGCATAGGCTTCCTGCAAATCGACGCTCCAATATTTCAGTTCGTCGAGCGGAATGTGCTCGCCCGTGATCGCGCAACTCACATAGGAGCCTGGCGCGATGACGCGGAAATCGCCGTCGAGATATTCAAGCTTGGCTTCGCCGTGTCCCGGCGATCCGAATTTATTGAGCACGCTGTCGTCCTTTGATGTTCGCTTAATATAAGCGGACAGCGCCGATTGTGAACCCCTTAAGACGAGGATCAGAACAGATCGCCCTGGACCTTCTTGACGCCGAAATCGGTGGTGCGTTTCGCCGCAGCTTTTGGCCTTGGTGCCGGTGCCGCGCTGTCCCCTTGTGCAACGGCGTCGACCCGCCCGTCAGCGAATTCTATGTTCAGGGCCGCGCCCGCTCCGACATCCGCAGCTGCGTGCAGGGGATGTCCCTGATCGTCGCGCACCAGCGCAAAGCCTCGCGACAGCACGCCTTTATACGAGAGTGCAGCCAGTAACTGGCCGATGTGGGACAGGCGCGTCCGGCGCTGCTCGACAGCGAATTTGCCGCAGCGCTGCGCGGCGCTGGCAAGTTGCCCGACTCGTTCCCTGCCACGCGTGATCTGGTTTTTAAGCGTTGTAACGGTGAGCCGCCCCGCCACCGCCGACAACCGGCGGTCATAGACATGAGCATTCGTACGCAGGGCACGGGGCAGTTGCGCGCTTGCACGGTCGAGCCGCTGGCGTGGGATCGACAACAAATCCTGTGCCTTTGGCAGCGCACGCGATGCGCTGCGCAAATCCCCGCGCCGGCTTTCCTGGCCACGCTGCCAACAGGCAAAATTGCGCCGCGCCAGACTTGAAATTTTCACGGCCAATTCGGCGCGCACCGGCACCGCCATTTCGGCTGCCGCCGTCGGCGTCGGGGCGCGTTTGTCGGCGGCGAAATCGATCAACGTGATGTCGGTCTCGTGGCCCACCGCCGAGATCAGGGGAATCATGCTCTCCGCCGCGGCGCGCACCACGATTTCCTCGTTGAACGACCACAGATCTTCCAGGGAGCCGCCGCCGCGCGCCACGATCAGCAAATCTGGCCGCGGGATTTTGTCGCCTTCCGGTAGCGCATTGAAGCCATGGATGGCCGCTGCGATTTGCTCGGCGGAGCCTTCACCTTGCACGCGCACCGGCCACACCAGAACGCGGCGCGGAAAACGATCCTCCAGCCGGTGCAGGATGTCGCGGATCACGGCCCCCGTTGGCGAGGTGATCACGCCGATTACTTCAGGTAGCCATGGCAGAAGCTGCTTGCGAGCCTCGTCGAACAATCCCTCGGCGGCGAGTTTTTTCTTGCGCTCTTCCATCAGCGCCATCAGCGCGCCGACGCCTGCGGGCTCGATGGCCTCGATGACGATTTGGTACTTTGACGAGCCGGGATAGGTGGTCAGCTTGCCGGTGGCGATGACCTCCAGCCCTTCCTGCGGCTTGAATTTCATCCGGCCATGGACGCCCTTCCAGATCACCGCTTCGATCTTGGCGCCGTCATCCTTCAGCGCGAAATAGCAATGGCCGGAGGAATGTGGTCCGCGAAAGCCGGAAATCTCGCCGCGCACGCGCACGTGTTCGTAGGCGCTCTCCACCGTCCGCTTCAATGCGGAGGAGAGTTCGGACACGGTATATTCCTGTGAATTCGGCAGGATTTCAGCGGCGTTCGCGGTCATCGTCGGTCGAATCGGTTGCGGCATATAAGTCCCATGTTAAACCCTTCTACCATCACATAAACCGCGGTTCGACCCTCATCAGGCTTCAGCTCCCATGAATATCCTCCTGATCGGTTCCGGCGGCCGTGAACACGCGCTGGCCTGGAAGATCGCAGCCTCGCCGCTGGTGACGAAATTGTGGTGCGCGCCGGGCAATGCCGGCATCGCGCAGGAGGCCGAATGCATCGCGCTCGACGTTGCCGACCACGCGGCGGTGATCGCTTTCTGCAAAGCCAACAAGATCGATCTGGTCGTGGTCGGACCGGAAGCGCCGCTTGCCGCCGGCATCGTCGATGACCTTGCCAAAGCCAACATCAAGGCATTCGGGCCGAGCAGGCTTGCCTCGCAGCTTGAAAGCTCAAAGGGGTTCACCAAAGATCTTTGCAAGGCGAACAATATTCCCACAGCCGCCTATGAACGCTTTCGCGAAGGCAATGCAGCGAAGGCGTATGTTCGCAAGCAGGGCGCGCCGATCGTGGTGAAGGCGGATGGCCTCGCAGCGGGCAAGGGCGTGGTCGTGGCGATGACGCTGGCGGAAGCGGAAGCCGCGGTCGATGGATTGTTCAGCGCGCCCGGCGCCGAAGCCGTCATCGAGGAATTCATGGAGGGCGAAGAAGCCTCGTTCTTCGTGCTGTGCGACGGCGACAACGCCTTGCCGCTCGCCGCTGCGCAGGATCACAAGCGCGCGTTCGATGGCGACAAAGGACCGAACACCGGCGGCATGGGCGCGTATTCGCCCGCGCCCGTTTTCACAGACGACGTGCGCGATCGCACGATGAGAGAGATCATTTATCCCACGCTGCGTGCGATGAAAGCGAAGGGCATGCCCTACAAGGGCGTGTTGTTCGCAGGACTGATGATTACGAAAGACGGACCCAAGCTGATCGAATACAACGCGCGCTTCGGTGATCCCGAAACGCAGGTGCTGATGCTGCGTCTGATGTCGGACATTGTTCCAGCACTGCTCGCCTCGGTCGATGAGGAGTTGAAGCATTTCGACCTGCGCTGGTATCCCGAACCTGCGTTGACCGTGGTGATGGCGGCCAAGGGCTATCCCGGCGATTACGCCAAAGGCACACGTATCGAAGGTCTCGATCAAGCATCGAAGATCGATGGCGTGCAGGTTTTTCACGCCGGAACGAAATCAGAGAGCGGTCATATTCTCGCCAATGGCGGGCGGGTGCTCAATATCACCGCGACCGGGTGTACAGTGAGCGAAGCACAGCGCCGTGCCTACGAAGCAATCGGCCGTATCGACTGGCCGGAAGGCTTCTGCCGTCACGACATTGGCTGGCAGGCAGTCGCAAGGGAAAAGGAAGGGAAATAAATGTCCGATCTTGCCGATTTGTTCCCCGGTTTTGCCTCCGAATGGATCAACACCTCCAGCGGACGTATTTTCGCGCGGGTTGGCGGCAAAGGGCCGCCATTGCTGCTGCTGCATGGCTTTTCGCAGACGCATGTGATGTGGCACCGTGTTGCGCCGAAGCTGGCGGAGGAATTCACGCTCGTAATCGCAGATCTGCCCGGCTATGGCTGGTCGGACATTCCCGGGAGCGACAAGGACCACACGCCCTACACCAAGCGCGCGGTGGCCAGGACCATGATCGAGGCGATGGAAAAGCTTGGTCACGTCCAGTTCGCGCTGGCCGGGCATGATCGCGGCGGGCGCGTCGCATATCGTCTTGCCCTTGATCATCCGGGCCGGCTGTCGCGCCTCGCCACGCTGGATATTCTGCCGACCTACGAATACTGGGAGCGGATGGATCGGCTTTACGGTCTGAAAATTTATCACTGGACGCTGCTGGCTCAGCCTGAGCCTTTGCCGGAAACACTGCTCGGACAGAATCCAACCTTCTATCTGAAGAACAAGCTGACGAGTTGGACCAAATCGAAGAGCCT
>DASWQB010000430.1:0-10232 GCA_036398335.1 Afipia sp.
GCCTCGGTTTGCACGCGGTTCATGACCGTGCTTGGTCCCGGCTCGGACTGGTATCACGAGGACCATATCCATCTCGACCTCGCCGAGCGGCGCAACAACTACAAGCTCTGCCAATGGGGTGTGTACGACCCGCTGCCCGAGATCGCGCCGCTGATGCCGGCGGAGCGGCCCTCCGATGCGCCGCCGCGTCCGGCCGCCGGGGAGGTGACGGATAAAACGATTGCCTCACCGCCGCCGCCGAGCGAGGACGGTCCCGTTGAAGATGGAGATAAGGAACCTCCTTCGAATACGAAGCCAAAATCCAAAAAACGGCCGTCAGCCAAACCGCAATAAACGAGAGGCAATGAAAAAAGCGCCGCATGAGCGGCGCTGGATGCGGGGCAAGAAGAAGCTCCTCAGAACGAGGTGTTGCCGCTGTTGGTTGCGATCTTGGAATTCTGCGGCGAGTCGCCCTGCTTGGGATCGAGGACCACGACCACCGTATTCGGCTTGGCGCGGCTGTAGAGGTCGATGACGTCTTCATTGGTCAGGCGGATGCAGCCCGAGGAGATCGATTCGCCGATATATTCCGGCTGGTTGGTGCCGTGGATGCGGAACAGGGTGTCCTTGTTGCCTTGATACAGGTAGAGCGCCCGCGCGCCGAGCGGATTGTCCGGGCCGCCGGGAACGGATTGCGGCAGCCCTTCGATACGCTTGTGGATGTCGGACGTCGGCGTCCATTTCGGCCATTCCTGCATGTTGCCGACCCGGGCGATGCCCGAAAACGCGAGAGCTTCCTCGCCGACCGTGATGCCGTAGCGGATCGCCTTGCCGCCATCGAGCACGTAATAGAGATAATGATTGTCGGAATCGACCACGATCGAGCCGGGCAATTCCTTGCGGTGATAATTGACGATGGCCCGGCGGAACGGCTCGGGCACCGTGACCTTTTCGTAGCGCGCCTTGGCGAGAAGTTCCTTGTCGCGCGGCTTCAGGTTGGCTTCCGGCGATTTCTCATAGGTCGTCGTCTGCATGCACCCGGCGAGCAGAAGGCTGGCGATCAGGACTACGACTTTGGAAACGATCGGCGACATCAACTGAATTCCGGGATCGGAGGCGCGGCTCGCGCCAAGTCTGGAGCGAGAAGTTTGCCGTTACATTACGATTCGGCACTTCCGCATTGCGTCATTTCCTAGCATCGGGACGTGTTGCTGGCCGCTCCAAAACGCCTCCCTGTGGCGTTCGGACGCAGGGCAATGCTCTGTTTGACTGACGCAATTTTGCATCGCCCTCCGGAGCGGTTTTCGTCAGGACCGGGCAGGGCTAAGAGCGCACATGACAAAGGCCGCTCCGATTGCCGGGCGGCCTTTTAAATATCGGATAGTTGCGGAAGGCTTACTGGACCGACGAGCCGCCGCCCTGAAGCGCCATTTTCGAATTGACGGGCGAGTCGCCTTGCTTCGGGTCGAGCACCACGACGACGCTGCCCATCTTGACCTTGCTGTAAAGGTCGATGACGTCCTCGTTTGTCATGCGGATGCAGCCCGAGGAGATCGATGAGCCAATATATTCAGGCTGGTTGGTGCCATGAATCCGAAACAGCGTGTCCTTGCCGCCGGAATACAAATAGATCGCGCGCGAACCCATCGGATTATCCGGGCCGCCCTTGACGAAGGTCGGCACCCCAAGGCGCTCAATCTCGCCCTTGGTCGGATGCCAGTCCGGCCATTCGGTCATCGCCCCAACCTTGGCGATGCCCGACCATGCCATGGCTTCTTCGCCGACCGTGATGCCGTAACGGATCGCCCGGCCGCCATCCAGAACGTAATAGAGGTAGTGGTTATCGGAATCGACCACGATCGAGCCCGGCAGTTCCTTGCGATGGTAACTGACGATGGCACGGCGGAACGGCTCGGCGACCGGCGTTTTCACGTAGCTGACCTTGGACAGAAGGTCCTTGTCGCGCGGCTTCATCGTGGCGTCGCTTGAGGCCTCATAGGTTGTCGAGGACTGCATGCAGCCCGCCAGCATGAGGCCGGCGGCCAGGACAGCGAATTTGGAAGCGAGGGACGACATCTGCTTAGTTCCGATCAGGCATTTCACCCGCCATAGCCCTTCCACCGCGCGTCAGTAGGTCACATCATACGCGTCAGGAAGTCACATGGCGTTAACGGCACGATTCTGCTTGCCGAGGAGGATTATAAACGCCACCCGTCGCCACATTTCCAGCGTTTCCGCACCCCCTTGCTACGCAACATGCCAGCTGTGGCATTGCTGCCGCACCCGTTGACATGGCCTTGTCCAATGGCCTGTTTCCGATCACGGCTTTGGCATTTTCGGTTGCCCAAAAAGTCACCGGCGCGTGATGAAGATAGGGCTGCGCCGCTGAACAGCGGCCCTAGGAACTGCCTCCGGCCGGCACCGGCAGCGGATCGGCGTGCAAGTCGATTGTCGTGCAGGCGTTGCGTAAAGGTTGCAAGAATCGAGCGAATTTGCGTTACGGATGACGGTCGGGATCGCGCCGGAGAGAGTGTATTCATGTTGTCTGTTTTCGCCCCTTCGGCGACCTCGCTGAAAAAGCTCGATGGCGTAAATATCGATGCGTTGCCCGCCAACGCGGTCTGGCTCGATCTGAAGTCGCCCACGCCAGGCGAGGACAAGGCGGTCGAAAAGCTGGTCGGCATCGAAATCCCAACCCGCGAGGACATGCAGGAAATCGAAATTTCCTCGCGCCTTTATGTCGAGAATGGCGCGCGCTACATGACCGCGACCCTGATGTGCGCCGCCGACAGCGGTAACCCGCGCACGACGCCGGTCTCCTTCATTCTCACTGATCATCGGCTCGTGACGGTGCGTTACGACGAGCCGAAGCCGTTCCTGCTGGTGGCGGCAAAACTGGCGCGATCGTGCACCCCGAATATCACCGGCGACATGGTGCTGCTTGAGTTGCTCGACGGCGTGATCGACCGCTGCGCCGATATTCTGGAGCGTGCGGGCGCGGACGTCGATACGGTGTCCACGCAAATCTTCGAGCCATCCGCCGACCGCGGGCACGCGAGCAAATATTCGCAGATTTTGCTGACCCTCGGACGCAAGGGCGATCTCACCTCGAAGGTGCGCGAAAGTCTCGTCTCCATCGGGCGGCTGATCTCATTCGTCACGGTGGACGTGGATAGCAACAGCCGGTGGAGCAAGGATCAGAAGGCGCAATTCAAAACCCTGCAACGCGACGTGCAGTCGCTCACCGATCACGCCTCGTATCTGTCGAACAAGATCACTTTCGTGCTCGACGCCATGCTCGGCGTCGTCAACCTCGAGCAGAACAATATCATCAAGCTGTTTTCGGTGATGGCGGTGGTGTTGATGCCGCCGACGCTGATTGCCTCGATCTACGGCATGAACTTCAAGATCATGCCCGAGCTGGAATGGCAGCATGGTTATACGTTCGCGCTGATCGCGATGCTGTTTGCCGCGATACTTCCCTATTTGTTCTTCAAATGGAAAAAGTGGCTTTAACCTGAAAGAGCGGAGCGCGGCATGGGTGACGCCTGCATCGTCATGACGACCGTCGCCGGCGAACAGCAGGCCAAGGCGATGGCGACCGCGGTGATCGAGGCGCGGCTCGCGGCCTGCGCGCAGACCATGCCGATCACGAGTTGTTATTGGTGGGACGGCAAGGTGGTGAACGACACCGAGCTGTTGATCCTGTTCAAGACCATGGCCGACAACTATCCCGCGCTAGAGGCGAAGATTGTCAGCCTGCATTCCTACGACACGCCGGAAGTCATTCGTTTGCCGATCGGTGGCGGCTTCGGCAAATATCTGGCGTGGATCGAAACAGAGACGAACTGATCTCTATTGCCTATAGTCATTCTCCGATTTTCGCCATCGCCGCCTTCAGTGAGCGGGCGGCTTTGTCATAATCCGCCCAGGCTTTGGTTTTCTTCAAGAGCGCGGGCACGCTGCGCAGCGTATAGGTCATCGGATCGAGATCGCGGCGCACCTGCGCCCATGTCAGCGGCATCGACACCGGCGCGAAATCGCGACCGCGCGGGGAGAGTGGCGCAACCGCCGTCGCCATCCTGTCGTTGCGCAAATAGTCGAGGAAGATTTTGCCCTTGCGTTCTTTCTTCGACATGTTGAGCAGATATTTTTCAGGAGCATCGGCAGCCATCTGCTGGCAAATTTTTTGCGCGAAGGCCTTCGCGCGCTTCCAGTCGATGCGGTCCTTCTTCGCATCCTTGAGCGGCGCGACGACATGCAGCCCCTTGCCACCCGTGGTCTTGCAGAAACTTTCCAGTCCGAGCGCGGTCAACCGCTCATGCATCTCGCGCGCGGCATCGACCACTGCGGAAAATGCGACATCCGGCGCGGGATCGAGATCGAACACAAAGCGTCCCGGCACATCGGGTTCGTTCTCTGCGCAATTCCATGGGTGCAATTCAAGGCCGCCGATCTGCGCCGCTGCGATCAGTCCCTCGATGCGCTCGATCTGCACATAGGGTTTGCGGTCACCCGAAACTTTCACAAGATCGAGCAGGTTCGACATGCCCGGCATGGCATGGCGCTGGAAGAATTTCTCGCCGTGAATGCCGTCCGGCGCGCGGATGATCGAACATGGCCGGCCCTTGATGTGGGGCATCATCCATTCACCGACGCTTTCGAAATAGCGGGCAAGGTCGAGCTTGGTGACCGGCGCTCCCTTGCCATCGTCGGGCCACAGCGCCTTGTCGGGTTTGGAGACGGCAACGCCGAGTACGGTTGAGCCGGTTGATGCACTTTTCGAAGCCGTTTTTTTCGAGACTTTCCGGCCTGTCGCTTTCTGAGGCGAAGGTTGATCCGATGCGACCGCCGTGCTCGGCTCGTCGACGACGACGTCTTCCGCCGCCTTGTCCTTTCGCAAGCCCTTGAATGCGGCCTGCCGCACCATGCCGTCCCCGGTCCATCCTTCGAATTCGATTTCGGCGACGAGCTGAGGTTTGAGCCAGTGAACGTCAGCGGTTTTCTTTGGCGCATTTTTGCCGCCGAACGGATTGGTGCCTGAAGCGGCGGCCTTCAACGCCGGCATGATCTGCTTGACAACGGACTGGCCGTAGCCGGTGCCGACGATACCGACATAAGCCAGATGGCCCTCGCGTGGCACGCCGGCCATCAGCGAACGGAATTTCCCGGCGGTGGTTTTCCAGCCGCCGATGACAACTTCATGGCCGGCGCGGCACTTTGCTTTGGTCCAGCTTTCGGAGCGGCCGGAGCGATAGGGTGCATCGATGCGCTTTGAGACGATGCCCTCCAGGGAAAGGCGGCATGCGGATTTCAGAATCGCGTCGCCGCCGGTCTCGAAATGCTCGACATAGCGGATGATGCCGTTGTCGCTTTTGCCGCCGAGCAATGTTTTCAGTTTTTCTTTGCGCTCGGACAACGGCAGGCGGCGCAGATCCTCTCCACCCGCAAACAGCAGGTCGAAGGCGAAGAACACAAGATCGTCGGTCTTGCCATCGGACAGCGCCGCCTGCAACGATGCGAAGCTTGGATGGCCGTTGTGATCGAGCGCGACGAT
Organism: Afipia sp.; assembly: GCA_036398335.1. Lineage (GTDB taxonomy): Bacteria > Pseudomonadota > Alphaproteobacteria > Rhizobiales > Xanthobacteraceae > Afipia. The sequence goes on from DASWQB010000430.1 coordinate 5,537, forward strand.
TTCGCCGTCGATGATGCCGTCCGGCAGCTTACCTGCGGCCTTTGCGATGGCCGAGAACTTTTGGGTCCAGTCGAAGCCGTTGCGGGTGCGCAGCACCGTCCCGCCGTTTTCGATCCGCATCTGCACGCGGTAACCGTCGAATTTGATCTCGTGCACCCACTCGCCGCCTGCCGACGGCCGCGTGACGGTCTTGCAGAGTTGAGGCGCGATGAAGTCGGGCATCTCCTTCGCTTTTCGCGCGGATGCCGCATGCTTCACCTGTTTGGTTTTCACAGGAGCAGTTTTTCGCAACTCCGCGCGGTTCTCCGCCGCGTCACCCTTGTTGGAATTCCACACCCGATCCGCTTTCGCGCGTCCCGTGGCGCGCGTCATGAACGGTGTCGGTCCGCGGCCCTTGCCTTGCGCGATCTGGTCCATCGTTCGACGCGAGGCGACCGATTTATCCTCGTCGAGCAGCGTGTTGGACTTTCCATCCTTTGCGTATTCGTCGCGGTGCTTGATGAGCAGCCAGTTCGTCCGCTTGCCGCCGGTACGATCGTTGCGCATCCGCACCAGCACCCATTCGCCGTGCATCTTCTCGCCGTTCAGCGTGAACTTCAGGTCGCCTTTCTTCAAACCGCGTTCGGGATCGTCCGACGTCCATGTGCCGCGATCCCACAGCATCACGGTGCCGCCGCCATACTGACCTTTCGGGATCGTGCCTTCAAAATCGCCGTAGTCGAGTGGATGGTCCTCGACCTCGACCGCGAGGCGCTTGTCCTTCGGATCGAGCGACGGCCCGCGCGTCACCGCCCAGGATTTGAAAACGCCGTCGAACTCAAGACGCAGATCGTAATGCAGCCGCGTCGCGTCGTGCTTTTGAATCACAAAGCGGCGCTGCTTTGCGGGCGCGATCTTCGTCCTGCCGCTCGGTTCGGCGGTCTTCGTGAAATCGCGTTTGGTCTGGTAAAGCGACAGAAGCTTGTTGGCCACGGACACCTCGCTTCAACCAGAACCCGCCGCCTGGCCCGAAGTTCCGCGTCGTAGCGGCTGTGCGGCTATGGAAAGTCGTCATGCGCGGACTTGATCCGCGCATCCATTTTTGAAAGATGGATTGCCGGGTCAATCCCGGCAATGACATCGAGAGTTCGTTCAATCCGTCAGACGTGCTGGCCACCGTTGATATGGATTTCCGCGCCGTTCACATAGGACGATGTCTCGGTACACAGCACGTAGATGATCTTGGCGACCTCATCGGGCTGGCCAAGGCGCTGGAGCGGAATATCCTCTTCCACGATCTTCTCGGTCCCTGGCGAGAGAATCGAGGTGTTGATCTCGCCGGGCGCAATCGCATTGACCCGCACGCCGACGCGGCCGAAATCGTGCGCCATCTCCCGGGTCAGGGCCGCGAGCGCCGCCTTCGATGTGGCGTAGGCCGATCCTGCGAAAGGATGCACGCGCGAGCCTGCGATGGACGTGACGTTGACCACCGATCCTTTGGCGGCTTTCAACTCGTTGACGAGACCGCGTGCCAGCATCACCGGCGCCATGAAATTCACGCGGAACACTTTCGCCCATGTGTCGAAATCGGTTTCGATGGTGCCGAGCCGCCCGCCGCCTTCGGCCTTCGGCGAGATTGCTGCATTGTTCACCAGTGCATGCAGTTCGCCGCCTTCAAGACGCGAACGAATTTCTCCAATCGCACGCTCGGTGTCTGCGATGTCGGACAGATCGACCTGGATGTGATCTTCCGGCCCCGCGTCCCATGGGCATTGTTCGGGAAAAGGATGGCGCGAACAGGTGATGACGCGCCAGCCCGCGCTGGAAAAACGTATCACGGTGGCATGGCCGATGCCGCGGCTCGCGCCGGTCAGCAGCAATGTACGGCGTGGCGTATTGGAAGAATTTGTCGTCGGCATGAAGGTCGGTCTTCTCTGCGCCAAGTGCGCGTGATGAGGAATTATGGATAAAGCCGGGTCTTGCGCCAGCAGCCACCGCCGCTTGCGAACAGAACACGGTCGTGCAAGCGAAACGGCCGGTCGTGCCAGAATTCGATTGTCTGTGGCGCGATACGCCAACCGCTCCAGCCGGGCGGACGCGGCACCTCGCCAAGACCGTATTTCGCGGCATTGAGCGCGATGGCCTTTTCGAACGCCATCCGGCTCTCCAATGGCTCGCTCTGCTTGCTGGCCCAGGCGCCGATCTGCGACTGCTTCGGCCTTGTGGCGAAATAGGCGTCGGCCTCGGCGTCGGTGACACGTGAAACATCGCCGCGCACGCGCACCTGCCGGCGCAGCGATTTCCAGTGAAACAAAAGCGCGGCTTTAGGGTTGGCGGCCAATTCGCGGCCCTTGGCGCTATTGATGTGACTGTAGAACACGAAGCCGTCCGCGTCGAAGCCCTTGAGCAGCACCATGCGCACGTCCGGCAGGCCGTTTTGGTCGACCGTGGCCAGCGCCATGGCGTTTGGATCGTTCGGCTCGCAGGCGGTTGCCTCCTTCAGCCATGCGGCGAAAAGCGCGAAAGGCTCAACGCTTTCAGTGAAATCACCGGATGTTAACGATGTGGGGTGTTTGATGGATTCGGGACCGTTCATGTCTGGAGTCACCACAATTGCGTCCACTCGCGCCAGCCGATCGTCCGCCGCGCTCCCTATATAGGGCATGCAGGCGCGCGGGCCTATCGCCGATCCGGCGTATCGCGGGCGCGGTACTGGCGGTGGTGGTCGGCGCGGGCTGCGGCGGTTGCAGCTTCCAGCTCGGCAGCACATGGGCCAAGAAGGACGATCCGGCGGCCAATGGCGATGTGACCGGCTCGATCACCCCGGCTCGCGCGAGCGACGACACCAATCTCACCGACAGCGATCTGGCGATGACCCGCGTTGCCGCCTCCGATATCATGACTCGCGGCGGCAAGGACGCCAGCCAGCCCTGGGAAAATCCGCAGACCGGCGCGCGTGGCTCGGTGACGCCGCTGGCCAGCGCCTATCAGGCCCCGGATGGGCGCACCTGCCGGGATTTCCTCGCCTCCTATGTGCGCGGGGGCAATGAAGGCTGGCTGCAAGGGGAGGCCTGCAAGGGCAGTGAAGGCGGCTCCTGGGAAATCCGCAACATGAAGCCGTGGAGGCGGTCTTAAGCGTCTGAAGGCCTTTCAGGGCCCGTGCGGTTGCGAAATCGCCGGTTTCACCCCAAATAAGCAGCGGCCATCCGGCCGCAGACAAGAATTCCGATGGAGACGACACGAATGCGCGACCCCTATGAGGTTTTGGGGGTGCAGCGAAGCGCAAGCGCTGCGGACATCAAAAGCGCATTTCGCAAGCTCGCCAAGAAACACCACCCCGACGCCAACAAGAACGACGCGAAAGCGGCGGAGCGTTTTGCCGAACTGAATTCGGCGAACGAGATTTTGGGCGACGAGGACAAGCGCAAGCAGTTCGACCGCGGCGAGATCGACGCCGAAGGCAAGCCGCGTTTTCAGGACGCGTTTCAGGGCGGCGGCTCGCCGTTCGGACAGGGCGCGCGCGGACGCGCGGGGCCGGGCGGCTTCGAATACACCTTCCGTCAGGCCGGCGGCGAGGCGGGGGGCTTCAGCGGCGGCGGGTTCGAGGACATTCTAAGCAGCATGTTCGGCGGCCGTGCCGGCGCGGCCGGTATGGGTGGAGGCATGGGCGCTGGAGCACGCGGCGGCGCCCGCGGGTTCGAATTCGATTCCGGCGTCGGCGCCGATCTCGATGTCGCCGCGACCATGAGCGTGTCGCTGGAGGAGGCGGCCAAGGGCGTGCAGAAGCGCGTGCGGCTGCCGAGCGGCAAGGAGTTGAACGTCAAGATTCCGGCTGGGGTCGTGGCCGGCCAGCAGATCCGCCTCAAGGGGCAGGGCGACACCGCCCCCGGCCATCGCCCCGGCGATGTGCTCATCACCGTCACCATCGCGGCGCATCCCTTCTTCAAGGTCGACGGCAACGATTTGCGGGTCGAGCTTCCCATCACGCTCTATGAGGCGGTGCTGGGGGGCAAAGTGCGCGTGCCGACGCTGGGCAATGCGGTGGAACTGTCGATCCCGAAGAACACCTCCAGCGGGCGCACCTTCCGCCTCAAGGGCAAGGGCCTGTCCGCCAAGGGCACCAGTGGCGACCTATTCGTCACCGCGCGCATCGTGCTGCCGGACGGCCATGACACGGAACTCGAGGCGCTGATGGAGAAGTGGCGCGCCGCCCATCCCTACAACCCCCGCCACGATCTGGATTAACCTTTACGGCTGTTGGAACATAAAACCCGTCCTCAAGGGGCGGGTTTCCATGGCATTTTTGCTGTTTATGCCTATATTTACGACATGAGCAAAACAGCAAAGCCGCAAACCGAACAGCAAATCGCCCGCGCCGAAAAGCAGCGCGTCGCCCGCACCGAGGGCGCCAAGGTGATGGCTGATATCGACAAGGACGCCGTTGCCATTCGCAAGAACATGGAGCGCCTGCGCGCGCTTCGTCTGGCGAAGGAAGCGGAGGAGGCCGAGGCTGCCAAAAACGCACCGCCGCCCCCGCCGAAGAAGAAGCGTGTGTCGGTCAAGGACGACCCCAAGGCGACCGCGAAAAAGCTCTCCGAGTTCCTCGCCGCGCAGAAGGCCGGCGGTCACGGGACGTAATTCGGTCGTCCCCGCGAAAGTCTCTCTTGGACATGGCCGGGCATAGCCCGTTGCAGACGGGCGTGAACGCCCTTTTGAC
>DASWQB010000431.1:0-7042 GCA_036398335.1 Afipia sp.
CATGGCCGGGCGTGCGCGGCATGATGTCCAGGAACGACAGCGTCCTGTCGGTTTCGAACACCTTGTAGCAAGGAAACTCGCCGCGCAGGATTTTCGCAAAAACGTTGTCGTTATCATAGGCTGTCATGGACACTCTCGAGGTTTTCCGACGTAGCACCATCGCCGCGCGCGCAGGCACGGTCAAGCTGTCTTGTCCAAGTCGTCGTCGTCGTGTCGCGGCGCGGTTTCACAACTCCGCGTTGGTTGCGGTCTGGCCGGTCGCGATCTCGTCGATACGGTCGGCGAGGTCGGACAAATCACGGTGCAGGCGTTCCAGCGTAAAGCCGAGCCCGAACACGCGGCCCGCCGCGTCAAAATCGAGCGTCCGCATGATTCCGGTCTGACGCAGTTCATCGAATGTATTGGCAAAGGCAAGACGTGCCAGATGGCCGTCGCCGCGCTCGACCGCTTTGGTGGCCCGCAGTGCGACGGCGCAGCGGCCGGCCAATGAGGCTTCGGCGCGCAGCAGGGCTGCGGCCGCCGGTCCGAGGCCCACCGCGATTTTTTCAGGCAATGGCTCATTCAAGGTAGCGCCGATGGCGACGAGATCGTTGCGCACGCGCCAGAGTGAGCGCGGAATGGCCGACGGAATCGCGTGATCGGCGAGATAGGAGGCGCGCTCGCGGTCGGCGTCTTTCATCGCCTGCTCGACGGTGCCAAGGGCCTGACGCAATGCAAAATGCTCGGGCGATGGCACGAGCGCTTCGCCGCGTTCGATGGCTTCGGCTTCGGAAATCAGCAATTTCTGGACACGGTCCAGCACCACGGCCGATCGCGCCACCACCAGCGCATGGGAGCGGGCCGGAAATATCAGCACGGTGGCGAGAACGCCGATCACGCCGCCGATGGTGATTTCAACGATGCGGTCGATGACAAAACTGGTGGCATGCACATCGGGCGGTGCGGTGAGCAGCAGGATCGCGGCGGTGACCGAGGCAGTCCGCAATTGTGGACGTATGCCCGCCGCGAGCGTTGCTAGAGCCGTCACCAGCACCAGTACGATGCCGAGGCTGAGTGGCGTGCCGGTATGCATCGCGACAGCAAAGCCACCAAAAAATGCGCCTCCTATGGTGCCGATCATGCGATCGATGGCGGCGCCGAGCGTGCCGCCGATCGAGCCCTGCATCACGATCAGCACCGTGAACACCGCCCAGTAACCCTGCTGGAGATCGAGTATTTTATAGGCGGCATAAGCGGCGGCGACCGCGACCGTCACGCGCACCGCCTGCCGCAAATCCGACGCGCGGCGCTTGATGAAGCTGCGCAGCCTCGCCGCCAAAGGCATCTTCACGGGCTTTGGCGTGTCCGCCTCGTCAGTCATCAGGATTGTCCTTGCGGAACGGTCCCGCCTGCGTCAGCTCGCGCACCGCTTCCTCCACATAAACGCGCTCGCGGTCGAGATATTCGCGTACTGCGTGGCGCAACGAGGGGTTGGCGATGTAATGGGCCGAATAGGTCGTCTGCGGCAAATATCCACGTGCGATCTTGTGTTCGCCCTGCGCGCCGGCTTCAACCCGCTTCAGCTTGCGCGCTATGGCGAAATCGATGGCCTGATAATAACACACCTCGAAATGCAGAAACGGGTGATGTTCGACCGCACCCCAGTGACGCCCGAACAAGGTGTCCGATCCAATGAAATTGATCGCGCCCGCGATCCAGCTGCCGTTGCGCTTCGCCATCACCAGAAGAACGTCGTCGGCCATGGTCCGCGCGATGCGCCTATAAAAATCGCGGTTGAGATAGGGGCGGCCCCATTTGCGCGATCCGGTCTCGATGTAGAATTCGAAAAATGCGTCCCATGCATCCTCCGTGATGTCGCTACCGGTGAGGGGGTGGATGGTGATGCCATCTGCCAGCGCGTCGCGCCGTTCACGGCGGATCGCTTTGCGGTGGCGCGAATTCAGCGAACCCAGAAAATCCTCGAAACATCCATAACTGTCATTGCGCCAGTGAAATTGCTGGTCGGTGCGCTTGAGGAATCCATGCGTTCCCAGAAAATTCCATTCGTCTTCGCGCGCGAAGGTGACATGGATCGATGAGGCTTCGAGCGTGTCGCACAGTGCAACCAGTCCGGCGGCGAGCGCCTCGCCAACCTGCTGCCGGTCGGCGTCTCCGCGAATGAGAAGCCGCGCTCCGGTCGCTGGCGTGAAGGGGACCGAGGCCTGCAATTTGGGATAATAATTGCCGCCGGCGCGTTCGAACGCATCGGCCCAACCATGGTCGAAAACGTATTCGCCCTGCGAATGATTTTTCGCATAGCACGGCACAAGCCCGACGATCTCGCCGTTTTGGCGTGCCACCAGATGACGCGGCAGCCAGCCGGTGCGCGCGGAGGCTGAGCCGGACTCTTCCAATGCAGTGAAAAAAGCATGTGAAATGAATGGATTATAAACGTTCGCGGAATCGATACGCGAATCGCCTGTCGTGACACTTGAAACAATCGCCGCAAGTTCGTTGTCCGCGGCCAACGCGAGGCGCGGGTTGGCGCATGCGTCCCACTCGCCCGGCGCGATCTGGCTTGCGGACGATACAGCTTCCAGGGTGATGTCGGATGGATTCATCTGAGAGGAGCAGGTCCTGCGCAGACGTCACATTCCGCGCTGAATAGGGTTGAAAGTTGGCTGTGATTGGAAATGTCGAGTCCGCTCAGGCTCATAGATTGTGATTTGAATCTGCAACTTCAAGCTAGTGATCCGGTTCTGACATTCGTACCATATCCTTCGCAGGCACTTTTGCGAATGTCAGAACCAAAGGGTCACTAGAATTATAGTTTTCCAGTGTCCTTTCGTATCCGGTCTGCTCGTAAAGCGCTGCGGAATGAAGCAAACGTCGGATACAGGACATTAGCTGTTCCGCGCCGCAGGCACGAAACCTTCGAAAATCATCTGGTCGGCGTGGTGCGAGGCGCGCAGGCGCTGATCGGGGGTGCGCACGGTCCAGGTGAGCAGCGCGCAGCCGAAAACATTGCGCGCGATCCAGGGCGCGAGGGCCGGCAACTCGTTGATCCAGTAGGCGACGAAGTGCGGCTGGGTGCGCAGCGCGTGGCGCAAATGGAGCATGCCGCGCAGTTTCTCCGGCGGGAGTGCCTGCCATTCGGCTTCTTTGTAAGTGCGCTCGGCGATGATGCCGCGCGGCCGGTCCGGGATCAATTCACGGATCGCGGTGACATGATCGGGATCGAACGACATCGGCGCAACCGGGCCTTTATACGCGGCAAGGATTTGCGCCATGCGGGCGACGAGGCTGCGATCGCCGTCGAACCGGCTTTTGACCTCCACGACCAGAGGCATGCGGCCCGCCGTGAGGTCGCACAGATCACCGAGCGTCATCATGCGGTCGGTGGTGTCCTTGAAACTGACCTGCTTGAGTTGCGCGGCGGTCAACGTCTGAATATCGCCTTCGGCATCCTCGAGGCGGCCGAGGGTGTCGTCGTGATGCACCATCGCCTCGCCATCGCTCGAAAGCTGGATGTCGCATTCAATCGCAAAATTGCCCGCGATAGCCGCGCTTGCGGCGGAGGGCATGTTCTCGACAATTCGGCGCGCGCGGTCATGCAGGCCCCGGTGCGCGACCGGCCGCGCCGTGAGCCAATCCGGTGCGCGGCGGGGGATCAATAGAGTGTCCTGAATCCGACGTTTGCTTCATTCCGCAGCGCCTTCCGAGCAAACGTCGGATTCGAAAGGACAGCAAATACAATTCTCGTGATCCTTTGGATCTGACATTCGTAAAACTGCCCGCGAAGAATATTATACGAATGCCAGAACCGGATCATCAGGAAACCTCGAACAGGCCTTCGACCTCGACCGCGGCATCGGCGGGCAGCGCCGCAACGCCCACGGTGGAGCGCGCATGGCGCCCCTTGTCGCCGAACACCTCGACCATCAGGTCGGAAGCGCCGTTCATCACCTTCGGCCCATCGAGAAAATCCGGCGCGGAATTGATGAAGCCGCCAAGGCGTACCACACGCACCACCTTGTCGAGATCGCCGGTTGCGATCTTGAGCTGCGCCAGAAGGTTGATGGCGCATCCGCGTGCGGCGGCGACGCCCTGGTCGAGCGACACGCCGGCACCGAGCTTGCCCTTGGCGATCAGTGAGCCGTCCGGGGCGTAGCAGACCTGTCCTGAAATAGTGAGCAGGTTGCCGCTGCGCACGAAAGGCACATAATTGGCAACGGGCGCGCTGGGGGTCGGCAGGGTAATTCCGAGGCTTGCCAGTTTCTGCTCGATCGTCCCAGTCATGGTGCTCTCCTGATGTGAAGCTGGTGTCCCGAATCCGACGTTCGTTTTATTTGCAGCACAGTCCTTACGAACGTCGGATTCGAGAGGACACTAGCAAAATATAATTCTAGTGATCCTTTGGTTCTGACATTCGTATAAAGTGCCCGCGAAGGATTGTGATACAAATGTCAGAACCGGATCATTAGGGGATACCCAATCCGGAAGCTCGATGCAATTGATTGAAAGCCGACACTTTCATTGCTGATTGGCAACCTTCCAACGGGCCGGAATGTGTAGTTCAAAGCGATTGCCCCAGTTGCGGCGCAAATGGCGCGTCACTATGCTTTTGGGGTCAAAGATTTGATGGAGACGGTATGAACCGGCCGCAGGTGATTTTTCGTTCTCATTTATTGGTGAGTTTACTGGTGAGTGCCGTGTCGGTCGCGAGCATACCCGCGCGGGCGGCAACCAATGTGCCGTTTCTGGCGCATCAGGCGGTTTATGATCTGAGCCTGCAAAAGGCCCGTGGCAACGCTGCGATCAACAGTGCCCGGGGAAAAATTCTCTACAATTTTGCCGGCAGCGCCTGCGAAGGCTACACCACCGAATTTCGACAGGTTTCGCAGATCGACAGCGGCGAGGACAAGAGCACGCTCAGCGACTTGCGCTCGACAAGCTGGGAAGATGGCGACGGCAAGACCTATCGCTTCAAGATCGACACCCGCACGAACGACGCTGACAGTTCGTCCGTTGACGGCGTCGCGGAGCGCGGCGCGGATGGCATCACCGTCAAGCTGAAGCAGCCGGTGGAAAAGACCTTTACGCTGGACAAGGACATCGTGTTTCCGACCGAGCAGGTCCGCCGCATCATCGAGGCGGCGAAAGCCGGCAAGACCATTCTCGAACTGACAATCTATGACGGCTCCGACAATGGCGAGAAGGTTTACAACACGCTGACCGTGATCGGCCAGCCGATCCCCGGCGATCGCGCACCCAAGCAGCCGGACGTTTCCACCGGCGACGGCACATTGAAATCGCTGATGCGCTGGCCGGTGACCGTGAGTTATTACGACCGCGCCGCAAAACAGGATGCGGGCGAGCAGACCCCGGCCTATGCGATGTCGTTCGAACTTTATGAAGACGGCGTTTCGCGCGCCCTGGTGCTGGATTACAACGATTTCGTCATTGCCGGCGCACTGAACAAGTTCGATGTGAAAGACAGCAAGCCGTGCAAATGAACCGCACGATTTGCAAGGGAATGCGCCTTCAACGATGAACATGGTCGTCCCCGCGAAGACGGGGACCTCGTCTTTTTGAAATGCCGCCTGGGCAACGACGACCATGGTCGTATGTAGATGGGTCCCTGCCTTCGCGGGGATGGCATCAAGAAATCTTACTCCGCCTTCGCTGGCCCCCGATAGGCAATGCCGCGCATGACGGCGGTATCGCCGAATTTCTTGCGTACCTCATCCATCGCCCGCTCGGCATGAGCGGTGCGCCGGTCCAGTAAATCCTCTTCAGCGGATTCGCCGGCGGATTGCAGCGCGCTGACGCCGGCGCCGATCAGGCGGAACGCCGTGCCGTCGGTTTCGCGCGCCAGCATCTCGCGCGTCACGGCAAAAATCCTGTTCGCCATCTGCGTCGACCCGTTGATGGATTGCGAGCGTGTGCGCTGACGAAAATCTGCTGTCTTCAGTTTGAGGGTAATGGTCGATCCGGCAAGGCTGCCGCTTTTCAGGCGTGACGATACTTTTTCGCACAGCCGCCACAGGATGCGTTCCAGTGTCGGTAGATCGCGAATGTCATCCTCGAATGTCGTCTCGTTGGAAATGGTCTTCGCGCCGCGATCCGGCACCACCTTGCGCTCGTCGATGCCGCGCGCCAGCCGCCACAGCCGCTGGCCTTCGCCGCCGAATTGTTTCATCAACTCGATCTCGTCAGCGCGTTGCAGATCGCCGATCAGGCGGAATCCGCGTGAAATCAATTTTTCCTGCGAGGCGGGGCCGACGCCGAAGATAAATCCCACCGGCCTCTCGGCCAGCAATTGGCGTGCATCGTCTTGTCCGAGCACGGCGAATCCGCGCGGCTTGTCCAGATCGGATGCGATCTTGGCGAGAAACTTGTTCACGGACAGACCAACCGACACGGTGATGCCGATATCGCGCTCGATCTGTGCCGCGAAGCGCGCGAGCACCTTGGCCGGGATCATGCCGTGCACGCGCTCGGTGCCCGACAGATCGAGAAACGCCTCATCGATCGACAACGGCTCGACCAGCGGCGTCAGCGCCATCATGCGCTGGCGCACCTCGCGTCCGACGCGGACATATTGCGCCATATCGGGTTTGACCACCACGGCGTGCGGACACAGCGCGAGCGCCTTGAACATCGGCATTGCGGAGCGCACGCCGTAGGTGCGCGCGATATAGCATGCCGCCGACACCACGCCGCGTTTGCCGCCGCCGATCACGACAGGCTTGTCGGCGATCTGTGGATTGTCTCGCTTGGCGACGGTCGCATAGAACGCATCGCAATCGATATGAGCGAGCGGAAGTGAGGCCAGCCCGGGGTGGCGCACGAGGCGGGGAGAGCCGCAGGAGGGACAGCGCCGCGTGGTCTGGGCGACATCGCTCAGGCAGTCCCGACAAAATCCGGGAACATGATGAAGATTTTCATCATGGGCTGCCTGGTTCACGTGGCTGCTCCCGTCATACAGCAGAATTTCAGCCGAGCGCGTCACGCGCGGCGGCAATGGTCGCCGCCGGCAGTTGCGATGAGTCGGCGAAGG
>DASWQB010000432.1:0-2918 GCA_036398335.1 Afipia sp.
CAGTACGCTCATCAACTCGCAGCTCGACGCCGCTCATCCCGCGATGAAGGCGGCCTCGCGCGTCATCCACACCGATGTCGCCGTCACCATGGAGGAGAAACCGAGCCAGGCGTTGCGGCGCGGACGCAAGGTGTCCTCGATGTGGCTGGCGCTCGACGCAGTGAAGAAGGGCGAGGCCGATGTCGCGGTCTCCGCCGGCAACACGGGTGCGCTGATGGCGATGTCGCGGTTCAACCTGCGGATGTTGCCGGGTGTCGACCGGCCGGCGATCGCGTGTGCCTGGCCGACGCTGCGCGGCGAGTCGGTGGTGCTCGACGTTGGTGCCTCGATCGGCGGCAACGCACAGCATCTGGCGTCGTTGGCGATCATGGGCAGCGCGATGGCGCGGGTGTTGTTCGATCTGGAGCGGCCAACCGTCGGTCTGCTCAATATCGGGGTCGAGGAGGTCAAGGGAGTCGAGGAGGTGCGCGCCGCCGCTGAACTCCTGCGCTCGATGAATCCTCCCGAACTGGATTTCATCGGCTTCGTCGAGGGGGACGGCATCGGCAAGGGCGCCGCCGACGTCATCGTCACCGAGGGGTTTAGCGGCAACATCGCATTGAAGACCGCCGAAGGCACCGCGCGCCAGATCGCCGAATATCTGCGCAGCGCGATGAATCGCACCTGGCGCTCCAGGATCGGGTATCTGTTTGCGCGCGCCGCCTTCAGCGCGCTGCGCGACAAGATGGACCCCCGGAAGGTCAATGGCGGCGTGTTCCTCGGATTGAACGGGGTTGTCATCAAAAGCCATGGCGGCACCGACGCGGTGGGCTTTGCCTCCGCGGTCGATGTTGGCTATGACATGGTCCGCTACGATCTCCTGACCAAGATCAATCAATCACTCAATCGCGACGGCGGCCTTCTGGCCAAGGTTCCGGCCGCGCAGGAGGCCGTCTCGTGACTGTGATGCGTTCGGTTGTGCTCGGCTACGGGTCTTATTTGCCCGAGCGCATCATGACCAATACCGAACTGGCCAAGACGGTGGACACCTCGGACGAATGGATCGTCCAGCGCACCGGCATCAGGCAACGCCATATCGCGGCGCAGGGCGAGTTCACCTCGCATCTCGGAACCAAGGCCGCGCAGGCGGCGATCGCCAATGCCGGAATCGACGCGCAGTCGATCGATCTCATTATTCTGGCCACATCGACACCGGACAACACTTTTCCGGCCACTGCCGTGCAGATCCAGAATGCGCTCGGCATCCATCATGGTGCGGCTTTCGACGTGCAGGCGGTCTGCACCGGATTCATCTTTGCGCTGGCGACGGCGGACAATTTTCTCAAAACCGGCGCGTTCAAGCGCGCTCTGGTGATCGGCGCTGAAACATTCTCGCGCATCCTCGACTGGACCGATCGCGGCACCTGCGTGCTGTTTGGCGACGGCGCGGGCGCTTTGGTGCTGGAAGCGCAGGCGCAGCCAGGCAAGACCTCGGACCGCGGCATTCTGACGACGCATCTGCGTTCCGACGGCCGCCACAAGGACAAGCTGTTCGTTGATGGCGGTCCATCCTCCACCCAGACTGTCGGCCATCTGCGGATGGAGGGGCGTGAGGTGTTCAAGCATGCCGTCGGTATGATTACGGATGTGATCGAGGATGCTTTCAAGGCGACCGGCACCAGCGCCGAAGACATCGACTGGCTGGTTCCGCATCAGGCCAACAAGCGAATCATCGACGCGTCGGCGAAGAAGCTGAATATTGCAGCGCAGAAGGTCGTGCTCACCGTCGATCTTCACGGCAATACGTCGGCGGCGTCGATTCCGCTGGCGCTCGCGGTCGCCGCGCGCGATGGCCGCATCAAGAAAAACGATCTTGTGATGCTGGAAGCGATGGGCGGAGGCTTCACATGGGGATCGGCGCTGTTACGCTGGTGATGTTGTCCTTAAAAGTGGATCGATTTTAGTTTGATTTGATGCTGTTGCATTGATGAGCGCGGTTGACCCTCGCTCGCTAAGCTCATAATTTCAGTTACGAAATGTTCGCCGAGGATATTGGGGCAGGCGATGACGACCGGAACCGGGAAGACAGTCACACGAGTCGATCTGTGCGAAGCGGTCTACCAGAAGGTAGGACTGTCACGGACGGAGTCGGCTGCGTTCGTTGAACTGGTGCTCAAAGAGATTACAGACTGCCTGGAGCGCGGCGAGACAGTGAAGCTGTCCTCATTCGGCTCCTTCGTGGTGCGCAAAAAGGGCGAGCGTATCGGCCGCAACCCCAAGACGGGAACCGAGGTGCCGATCTCGCCCCGCCGGGTGATGGTGTTCAAGCCGTCCGCCATCCTCAAGCAGCGCATCAATGGCGGCAACGGTGCTGCAATTCCCGCCGAGGCGGACTGAACAGCCGATTCGCGCAAACTTCGCTCTGTATGAGCCGTTGAACCCGATTCCCCTGAAAGCCAAAACGCAGTAGTCTTGCGTGTTCGATTCAGCGCGCCGTCATCGCAATCCGATTTCAGCCCGGCTCAGAAGGAGTACATGCATTTGGACAAGGCGCCGGATGCATTTCGGACGATCAGCGAGGTGGCCGACGATCTCGACATCCCGGCGCATGTGCTGCGATTCTGGGAGACGCGTTTCGTCCAGATCAAGCCGATGAAGCGAAGCGGCGGCCGCCGCTATTATCGCCCCGACGACGTGCATCTGCTGCGCGGGATCCGGCGCCTGCTTTACGGCGAGGGCTATACCATCCGTGGTGTGCAGCGCATCCTGCGCGAACATGGCATCAAGGCGGTGCAGGGAATTCCGGAGGGAGAGTCAATCGTGCCGGCCTCGTTCGCCGGGCCGCCCTTCGAGAGCGAGAATGGCGGTCGCGGCCGCATCGCTTTACATGACGCCGACGGCGATGCTGACGAGGCGTTCGACGAACCTGATTTCGAGGA
>DASWQB010000433.1:0-8841 GCA_036398335.1 Afipia sp.
GGACACTGACCGCCTGATCGTTGAGGAAGGCGCGGGTGCGTCCGTCCGCGAACTGCACGCGGCGCAGGATCATCTCGCCATTATCCTCGAAGCCATTGTCGCGCAGGATCGCGGCGGCGGGATGTTTGGCAACAACTTCGAACACCGCCGTGACCTGGCCTTGTTCGGCTCCATGGCGGACCAGTCCGGCATCGCCGCGCCCGCCCAGCGCCAGCGCAAAGGCATCGAGAAGGATGGATTTGCCCGCGCCCGTCTCGCCGGTGAGAACCGCGAGGCCTTTTGCGAAATCGATGTCGAGCCGCTCGATCAGGACGATGTCACGGATCGAAAGACGGGCCAGCATGTGCGATGAATCCTAACCGAGGCCGAGCTTCTTGAATGCCTTGCTGATGTAAGAACTTTTATTCTCGTTCGGCTCGACACCGCCAGACTTTACAAGATTGTAGGCATCTTTGTACCAGCTGCTATCGGGAAAATTATGCCCGAGCACAGCGGCCGCGGTCTGCGCCTCGCCGACAATGCCGATTGCCATATAAGCCTCTGTCAGGCGGGCCAGGGCCTCTTCGACATGGCGGGTGGTCTGGTACTGGGTCACGACCACCTTGAAGCGGTTGATCGCTGCGGTGTAATCGCGCTTCTCCATATAATAGCGGCCCACCGTCATTTCCTTGCCCGCGAGCTGATCCCGCGCGCCTTCGATCTTCTTCCTGGCGGTGGTGGCATATTCCGAGGTCGGATACTTACGAATGACTTCTTCGAGCGCGGCGATCGCTTTTTCGGTGCGGCCCTGATCGCGCGAGACATCCGGGATCTGGTCGTAGTTCGAGGCCGCGATCAGATACTGCGCGTAGGCAGCATCGGCGCTGCCGGGATGCAGGCTGATGTAGCGGTTGGCCGAGGAGATCGCGTCTTCGTAATTGCCGCCTTCATAGGAGGCGTAAGCGGACATCAGCAACGACTTGCGCGCCCAATCAGAATAGGGATGCTGGCGGTCGACTTCCTCGAACTTCTTCACCGCTTCCTTGCGGTCCTTCTTTTCGTTCATCAGGTACAAGCCCTCGTTGTAGAGCTTGTCGGCCGGCTCATCGACGAAGACTTCGTCCTTCTTGAAAAACTTGTCGTAGAGGTCG
The DNA here is from genome assembly GCA_036398335.1 of Afipia sp. Classification (GTDB taxonomy): domain Bacteria; phylum Pseudomonadota; class Alphaproteobacteria; order Rhizobiales; family Xanthobacteraceae; genus Afipia. The sequence goes on from DASWQB010000433.1 coordinate 1,131, forward strand.
GCGGTGCCGCAGCCGCCGAGCGGCGCGGCCATGACGACGAGGCTTGCGGCCAGCCACAAACGGCGGCCGATGCGATCCTGAAAAAGACGCTTCGCAAGCATGCGCGTTTCAACCGTCATGAATTTTGCAGACCTGAACAAGGCGGACACGTAAAGCGGACAATCCCAGACGGATAGACCATAGAGCAGGTGTTGCGGCCATTTGCCAATCCCGCATCCCGGCCATCCGCCAATGCGGACTATTTAGCTGAAAATGACTTCCCGACCAACCGGATAGGCATACATTTCGCCTGCAATAAGGCGCGTCGTTCTGGGAAACCCAAGCGTGGTAAGCGCGGCGCGCGTCCCTAATCCACACACGAATCGCGACAAAGTCCCGGAAATCAGAATCCTGGAATACCTAAATGCTGGAACGTCATCCCAGAAAAAGCAAGGTTCTGGAGGGGTATAAGTCTTGAGAGACGCTCAGGACACGTCAGGCGCATAGGCCGGGGCGACGATGCCGCCGCCGAGCATACTGCCAACGGCGTCCGCAGTGGTGCGCGAACGACGGGCCGGCTCGGTTTCGACCACCCGCCAGGCATGGCGATCAGCCAGCAAAGAGGTCAGGACAGCGTGGTTAAGCTTGTGGCCACCGCGCACCGAACGGTACAGGCCAAGCAGCGGCAGGCCGGCCAAGGCCAGATCCCCGACGACGTCGAGCAGCTTGTGACGAACGCATTCGTCGGCGTAGCGCAGGCCTTCGGTATTGAGCAGGCGGCCGTCGTCGAACACCACCGAATTATCGAACGACGCGCCGCGCGCATAACCGGCGCTCCACAACGCGGCGACGTCCTTCATGCAACCGAAGGTCCGGGCACGGCAAACATCGCGGCGGAAGGTGTCGGGGGTCATATCGAGGTGCATGGCCTGACGGCCGATCAGCGGGTTGCTGAAATTGATTTCGATTTCGGCGCGGAAACCGGCGGCATAAGGCCGAAGTTCGCCGAAGGATTCGCCGATGGCGACCTGAATGGGCTTGAGGACTTCAATGAAACGGCGTGCAGCCGACTGCTGAACGATGCCGACGTCATCAATGGCGGCGACGAACGGTGCCGCGCTGCCATCCATGATCGGCACTTCCGGACCGTCAACCTCGACGGTGGCGTTGTCGACGCCCATCCCGCGCAAGGCGGCCAGAACGTGTTCGGCGGTTGAGACCAGCGGGCCGGTGTGGTCGCCCAGCACGGTGGCAAATTCAGTGGCGGTAACAGCGGAGGCGACAGCTTTGACTTCGCGGTCGGCACCCTCAAGGCCAGTGCGGAGGAAAACATAACCGGCATTGGCCGCCGCTGGGCCGAGTGTGAGATTGACGGGTGCGCCGGAATGGACACCTACGCCTGTCAGCGTGACAGACGACCGAAGCGTTGTTTGCCGGCTGAACTTCATCCCAACTTCGCCCAATTTCTATCCGACTTCGGAACCAGCGGTTTTCACCAAACGGCCTGTTATTCCGGCCTTCTGATTCCTGATCGTCCCCAACGTGGCCGGACCTTGACCCATTGCCGCTCCAAGCGCCACTCACGCTTGTTTACGGATTGTTACCCCAAACCTGCCGCAATCCCTCATGGTGTAGCCACAATCGTGAGCCGCCTCAACAGTTGCTCGAATGAATTAATACAACAATTTCAATTTCTTAATACGGTTCGCCTCCTTTCTCATATGCTGCAAAGCAAAGTGCCCCGGCAAACCGCCGGGGCACTGTTGATGTCACATTGAAAGCACACCTTGCGGTGAATTCAGTTCGATTGCCGCCGCAGGAAGGCCGGAATGTCGAGATGATCGTCAGACGGAGCCGGGGCCATCGGCGCCGGGCGGCCGTGCGAGTCCAACCCCTGAGGTGCCGGACGACGACCATATTCGGATACCGGCTCACCGCCATACTCCGGAGGAATTGGACGCGGCGGCTTGCGCTGCGGAAGCGGCGGCATCTGAGGCGCGGAATCGCGGCCGGCGAGCGGCGGCTCGCTCTCCTCGTCACGGCGGCCAAGGCCGACGTTAGCCAGACGCTGCAACAGCGAGGTGCGGGTCTTCTGCGGATGTTCGTCTGCAGTCTCGCCGCGCGCACGGCGGATTTCGTTCTGCGCCGGCATCGGCAATTCATCGAAAGCCGGCATACGTGGCGGGCGAAGCGGCATGCGCTCGGCCGAAGGCGGAATGAACGCGGTTGGAGGCGCGGGCTCGTTCAATTCCATCGGTTCGTCGCGATCCGGGAACAGCGAAGGCTTCGGCGGAATAGCGCGGATGTTGACGTCTCCATAGGACGCCGGCTGGCTTGGAGCCAGTGGCGCACGGCCGGCTGGCACCGGAGATACCGCCTCGGCGATTGCAGCCAGCGCAGCCCGATCGATCTGGTCGGCACGGGCCGGTGCGGCCTGCGCCGGGCGGGCAGTTTCTTTCTGCTGCGCGGCGATGCGCTGATTGTCGGCACGCAGACGCGCGGTGAGTTCGGCAAGCCGGCTTTCCGGCGCGCCGGCTGGCGTGGCCTGCGAAGGCGTGCTGGCACGCGCACCGACGCTCTGGTCGATGCCGGTGGCGACGACAGAAACGCGGATGACGCCATCGAGCGATTCGTCGAAGGTCGCGCCGACAATGATATTGGCGTTATCGTCCACCTCTTCGCGGATACGGGTGGCGGCCTCGTCGACCTCAAACAGAGTGAGGTCCTTGCCGCCGGTGATCGAGACCAGAAGGCCGCGCGCGCCGCGCATCGAGGAATCGTCAATCAGCGGGTTGGCGATCGCGGCTTCTGCCGCGGTCAGCGCACGCTTCTCGCCGGTCGCCTCGCCGGTGCCCATCATGGCCTTGCCCATCTCCTTCATCACCGCGCGGACGTCGGCGAAATCGAGGTTGATGAGGCCTTCCTTGACCATCAGATCGGTGATGCAGGCGACGCCGGAATAAAGCACCTGGTCGGCCATCGCGAAGGCATCGGCGAAGGTGGTCTTTTCATTGGCGACCCGGAACAGGTTCTGATTCGGGATGATCAGCAGCGTGTCGACCACCTTCTGGAGTTCGGCAATGCCGATCTCGGCGGTCTTCATGCGGCGCTGGCCTTCGAAATGGAACGGCTTGGTGACGACGCCCACGGTGAGGATGCCCATCTCGCGCGCGGTGGCCGCGATCACGGGAGCCGCGCCGGTGCCGGTGCCGCCGCCCATGCCGGCGGTGACGAACACCATGTTCGCGCCGCTCAGATGATCCCTGATCTCATCGATGACTTCCTGCGCCGCGGCCGCGCCGATATCCGGCTGCGATCCCGCCCCCAGGCCCTGGGTGACGACAGTGCCCATCTGCACCAGGCGCTCGGCCTTCGACATGGTCAGCGCCTGCGCGTCGGTGTTGGCGACGACGAAATCGACGCCCTGCAAACCGGCGGTGATCATGTTGTTGACGGCGTTGCCGCCGGCGCCGCCGACGCCAAATACGGTAATGCGCGGCTTCAACTCGCTGATTTCGGGAGATTTGAGATTGATTGTCATGTTTGCCTCTCGATTACGCGCGCGCGTTGCTGATTCGACGATAAGCCGAAGAAGTTGAAGAATTCGATAAGGTTAATGGACTCGCCATCAGAAGCCCTCGCGGAGCCATCGTCCGACCTTTCCAAAGTAGCCGCCGTCAGTCCCTGTCATCATTGGCCGCTTGTGGCGCGGCTCGATATGTTCGAGTTGAGCGAATTGCGGATAGACGAGAAGTCCCGCGGGAACCGCGAAGGACGCGCTTTTCGCTTCATTGGGCATGCGGCCGAAACCGAGCGGGCGGCCGACGCGAACGTCGCGGCCCAGGATGCGGCTGGCCAATTCGGGAACGCCGGTCAATTGTGACGCGCCGCCGCTAAGGACGACCCGGGCACGCGGCTCTGCCGCAAAGGGGGACTCCGCAAGGCGGTCCCTGACCATTTCAAAAGTCTCCTCGACCCGCTGCCGGACGATGTTCGCGATCGTGGCGCGGGAGACAATCTGCGGCGCATCGCGCTCGTGACCGCTTGCCGCCGGCACGCTCATCATTTCGCGCGCGTCGGAGCCGCCCGTCAGCACCGTGCCATATAACGTCTTGATTCGCTCGGCATCCGCAATGCATGCGCCGAGCCCCCGCGCAAGATCCATGGTGACGTGTTGCCCGCCGAGCGCAAACCCGCTTGCGTGGATGAATTGGCCGCCGGAATAGACCGCGATCGTGGTGGTGCCCGCACCCATCTCCACCACCGCAGCCCCGAGGTCGGCTTCGTCGTCGGTCAGAAGCGCAAGGCCTGCGACATAAGGACTCGCCGCCATCGCTTCGACGTTGAGGTGACAGCGCTCGACGACCAGCATCAGATTTTTTGCTGCGGACGCGTCGGCGGTAACGACGTTCATATCGACCCCGAATTGGCTCGCCACCATGCCGCGCGGATCGCGCACACCCTTCACGCCATCGAGCGAATAGCTGACCGGCAGCGCATGCAAAATCGTACGGCCCTGCGTGGTCGCGTGGCGCATCCCCGCGCCGATCACGCGATCGATATCCGACTGCGCCACCGCGCCGTTACGGATCTCCGCGGATGCCTCGATCAGTTCGCCGCTCAGACGCCCCGCCGACACCGACAGCAGCACCGATTCGACCCGCACCTTGGCCATGCGCTCGGCCAGCGCGACGGCGTGGCGCACCGAATGCTCGCATTCGTTCAAATCCGTCACCGCGCCTGCTTTGACGCCGCGCGAGCGCACATGGCTCATGCCGATCAGTTCGACGCTATGGCTGCGGCCACGCAGCGTCTCGCTCGGCGGACAGGGTTTCAACCGGGCGATCAGGCAGGCGATCTTGCTGGTGCCGATGTCGAGGGCTGCCACAAGCGCCGTCTTGTTCGGCGGCATCTGGCGTGTTTTCGGAGTCTGGCGGCCATTGAGCACGGTCATGCGTCACCCGCCTTGCGTTTCTTGGCGGCGTTGATCGCGTCCATGCGCGCCTTGGCGGCGTCCTCGGACAAACGAACAGTCAGCCGGTCCGGCAGACGCATGTCGATCGCAGTAATATCGCGCGAGAACAATTGTTCCTCGCTATCCAGCCTGGACAGTGTGGCCAGCGCCTTATCGACGCCGTTCTCCGGCAAGCGCACATCGAGACCATTGCCAAGACGCAGGTTCCAGCGCCGCTCGCCGACAAAAACGATGGCCTTCACGTTGGACGAGACCTGCGGATATTGCGCCAGCAGATCGAGAAACAGCCGGGCGCGGCTCTCCGCGCCCTTGCCCACGATCAGCGGCAGGCTGACGAACCGCCGCGCGACGTAAGGCTCGAGCACCGTGCCGTCTTCGGAAATCACGGACAGGCGGCCGTCCTGCTGCCACAGCGCGAACGGGGCCCGCTCGGTAATCTCGATCTGCAAGCGGCCGGGATAAAGCTTTTGGACCGTGGCCTCGCCGATCCACGGATCGGCCTTCAGCCGCTCGCGCACCGTCGCGGCATCGAGAAACAGCAACGATGAGCGGCCATTGACGCCGCCGACCGCGAGGATTTCGTCCTGCGTCAGTTGCTTGCGTCCCGTAATGGCGACAGAGGTGATACGGAACCCGACGGCGTTGGCGGCGGCGTTGCGCGTGTCGCTCAGCGCACCCGTGACGTCGTCGGCATAACCGCCCTTGACGATTCCGAGCACGCCCGCACCCAGCAGAAGCAGGATCGTGGCCACGGTGCCGATGCCTTGCGGCAGCCAGCGCTCAAGCGCGGCAATCATGCCATTGCGGTGCTGATCGTTGAAATCCTGGGCGGTGAAAACAGGTTCGGGAACGCGGCTCGGCTCCAGGCTGGAGACGCGAGTCTTCGATGCCTTCGGAGCGGCCTTCTTTTTCGCCGGATCGGACCGTCGCTGCGGCGGCTTTACCGACCGAGAGAGGCGTCCTCCACCATCCATTGCACCAACTCGTCAAATGTTACGCCCGCATACGCTGCAAGCTCTGGAACAAGTGACGTCTCGGTCATGCCGGGTTGGGTGTTGACCTCGAGGCAGATGAGTCCCCCCACCCCCTCGATGCGGTCGTCGTAACGGAAATCCGCACGGCTCACGCCCCGGCAGCCAAGCGCCAGATGCGCCGCCAGCGTCAACCTTCGGACTTCCTGGTAAACAAAAGGTAAAATCGGCGCAGGCAGGATGTGTTTTGATGCGCCTTTTGAATACTTTGCCTCGTAATCATAAAATTTTACGAGAGGCACGATCTCGATCACGTCGCTGGCCTCGCCCTTGATGACGGCGCAGGTCAGTTCCTTGCCGGCGACGTATTTTTCGACCAGCAGATGGTCGCCATGGGGCCAGTCGTCGCGGAAAAGCTCCTGCGGCGGGTGGGCATGCTCCTCGGTCACGATAAACACGCCGACGCTGGAGCCGTCCGCCACCGGCTTGATGACGTAAGGCGGCGCCATGGCGTGACCTTTGGCGACTTCGGCGCGCGACAGCGTGAGGCCCTTCGCCACCGGCACGCCCGCTGTGGCCATTACCGTCTTGGCGAGATCCTTCTGCATCGCCAGCGACGAGGCGAGCACGCCCGAATGGCTGTAGGGAATCCCGATCGTTTCCAGAACGCCCTGAATGGTGCCGTCCTCACCCGGCCGCCCGTGCAAAGCCATGAACGCGGCGTCGGGCTTGAGCGCGCCAAGCACCGTGGCGATATCGCGCGTCACGTCGATGCGGGTCACGCGATACCCCTTGCGCTCAAGAGCGTCAGCACAGGCCGCGCCAGATCGCAGCGAGACCTCCCGCTCCGACGACCAGCCGCCCATCAGCACCGCAATGTGTTTTGGCATTTAACAACCTGATTTTTTATCTCGTCATGGCCGGGCATAGTCCGTCGAAGATAGGCGAACGCCCTTTTGGCCGGTCATCCACGTCCTCATCTCGCTAACCGTTATGAAAGACGTGGATGCCCGGCACAAGGCCGGCCATGACGATCTAACGATTGGCGATACCGATCCGCTTGATTTCCCATTGCAACTCGATGCCCGAATTTTCCTTCACGCGCGCACGCACCGTCTCGCCCAGCGTCTCGATGTCATGGGCCGTGGCATCGCCGGTGTTGATGAGAAAGTTGCAGTGCATCTCCGACACCTGCGCGCCGCCGATGCGAAAGCCGCGTAGTCCCGCCGAGTCGATCAGCTTCCAAGAACTATGACCCGGCGGATTTTTGAAGGTTGAGCCGCCAGTCTTTTCGCGGATCGGCTGTGCGGTCTCACGATGCTGCTGCACTTCGTGCATGCGCGCGCGGATTTTGTCTGCATCCGTAATCACGCCGCGAAACAGCCCCGAGGTGAAGATGATCGAGGTGTCGACGCCGGAATTGCGATAGACAAACTTCATATCAGCATTGGAGAATGTCACGCGCTCGCCATTGCGCGTGACGCCCCTCGCTTCGACCAGCACGTCCCTGGTCTCGCCGCCATTGGCGCCCGCATTCATCCGCAGCGCGCCGCCGATCGAGCCGGGAATGCCGAAGTAAAATTCCAGTCCGCCGATATTGGCTGCTGCGGCAGCTTCCGCAACGCGCTTGTCCAGCGCCGCCGTACCCGCGTGGACCGTGTCGCCTTCAGTCTTGATCTCACCGAAGCCGCGCGGCGAAAGCCGAATGACGATACCGGGAACACCACCATCGCGCACGATCAGGTTGGAGCCAACACCGACAGTATAAACCGGAATGTCCTCCGGC
>DASWQB010000434.1:0-8822 GCA_036398335.1 Afipia sp.
GCTCACCAAGGTCGCCGATCACAGGACGGCAATCGAGTTCGGCAAAGGCGTCGCCGCAATTGGAGAAAAAGCCATTGAGCAGATAGATCGTGGCCTGGCGCGCTGCTTGGCGGGCCAGCCTTGCTTCATCGAGGGTGGCGACGAAGAAGGTCTTGCATCCGGATACTGCAAGGCGGCGCGTTACCGCCGACAAGCCGCAGCCATAGGCGTTGGCCTTCACCACGGCGGCGCATTCGGCCGGCACGGCACGGCTGTCGAGGATGCTCCAGTTCGCGGCGATGGCGTCCAGATCGATGCTGAGAATGCCGGGAGCCGCATCGAGCTCTTTCGGGGCAAGCGAGGAGGCGGGATTGTCATTCCCGGGCGAAAGGTTTTTGGGGTCGGACATAAGGTTCATGATAAGCGGATTGGCCAACACTGCGCGTTGAGGCAGTCATACCATGAACACGGGCCGGAAAGATCAATTTCGTTCCGGCAAATTGTCCTCTTCCGCAAGGTCGGCGAAGCGCGTCACGGATGCGTCAAATTGCAGCTTGATCGTCCCGGTGGGACCATGGCGCTGCTTGCCGATGATGACCTCGGCCTTGCCATGGACCTGCGACATTTCGAGCTGCCACTTTTCATAGTCCGGGGTGCCGATCTTCGGCTCCTTGTTCTGCAGATAGTACTCCTCGCGGTACACGAACAGCACCACGTCTGCGTCCTGCTCGATCGAGCCCGATTCGCGCAGGTCCGACAATTGGGGGCGCTTGTCGTCACGGCTCTCCACCTGACGCGAGAGCTGGGAGAGCGCGATGATCGGAACGTTCAGCTCTTTCGCCAGCGCCTTGAGGCTTGTGGTGATCTCGGTGATTTCCTGCACGCGATTATCTGAGCGCCGTCCCGATCCCGAGAGCAGCTGGATGTAGTCGATGATGAGCAGATCGAGACCTTTTTGCCGTTTCAACCGCCGCGCGCGCGCCGACAATTGCGCGATCGACAGGCCGCCGGTGTCGTCGACATGAAAAGGCAGGTTCTGCATCTCGATCGCGTGGTCGCGGATTTTGTCGAAGTCGTCTGTTGTGATGCCGCCGCGCCGGATCGAACTGGACGAGATGCCGGTGCGCTCGGCCAGAATACGGGTGGCAAGCTGCTCCGCCGACATTTCCAGCGAGAAGAAGCCGACGACGCCGCCATCGACCGATTTCATCTGGCCGTCAGCCTGCACTTCGCCGCGCCATGTCCGCGCGACATTATAGGCGATGTTGGTGGCGAGCGCGGTTTTGCCCATGGCCGGGCGGCCCGCGAGAATGATGAGATCGGATGGCTGCAGGCCGCCCATCTTGACGTCCATATCGCGCAGACCGGAGGCGAGGCCGGAGAGATTGCCGTCGCGCTCGAAGGCCTTGGCTGCCATGTCGATCGCGATGGCGAGCGCGCTGCCGAATTTCTGGAAACCGCCATCGTAGCGTCCGGATTCCGCGAGCTCATACAGCCTGCGCTCGGCATCCTCGATCTGCGCGCGCGGCGCGAAATCGACCGGCGCGTCAAAAGCGACGTTGACCATATCCTCGCCGATACGAATCAGGTCGCGGCGCAGGGCAAGGTCATAGACGGTGCGGCCATAATCCTGCGCATTGATGATGGTCGTTGCTTCGGCGGCGAGGCGAGCGAGGTATTGCGCGACTGTGATGCCGCCGAGATCGGTATCGGCGGGCACGAAGGTTTTCAGCGTCACCGGGGTCGCGACCTTGCCCGCGCGGATGATGCTGCCGGCGGTGTCAAAGATCACCTGATGAATCGGTTCGAGGAAATGCTTTGGCTCGAGAAAGTCCGACACACGGTAGAAAGCGTCGTTATTGACCAGAATGGCGCCGAGCAGAGCCTGTTCGGCCTCGATATTGTGCGGCTGCGTCCGGTAAGCGGGAATGCCGGCGTCGGGCGCGAGCTTTACAATGTTCGAGTCGCTGATGGCCATGGAGATAGGGTGCGCTTTCTTGGTGGCGATTGCAGGGCGCGTATTTCGCATCCGGCTGCCAAACAGCGAAAGCCTCAAGTTTTTTTATACACGATTCACACACGTCCTGACACAGCGGAGCGGATAAGCGCGATTGACGCTTGACGGATTTATTCGCCCGCCATCTGCAAGCGCGGTCCTTTTGACGCCTCAACGTTGCGCAGTCGCTGTTCTTCCATGGCGATATAATCGCGAGTAAATGGAACGACATCCTGCCGTTTGCTGATCTGAATTTGTAACACCATGACGTTCTGCTTGCGGAAAGTCATCTCGGATACAGCAAGATAAAATTCCCACATCCGCACGAATCGTTCGTCATAGAGCCGGGCGGCTTCCTCGCGGCGGGCGAGGAACCGCTCGCGCCAGGCTTTCAGGGTCTCGGCATAATGCAGGCGAAGGATTTCGATGTCCTCCACCAGCAGCCCCGAGCGCTCGATCGCGGGCATGATCTCCGACAAAGCGGGGATGTAGCCGCCTGGGAAAATATATTTTGCAATCCAGGGATTGGTGATGCCGGGACCTTCGGGGCGTCCGATGGAATGCAGCAGCATCACGCCATCGTCGGTCATCAGTTCGGCGCAGCGGCGGAAAAACGTCTCATAATAATCCACGCCAACATGTTCGAACATGCCGACTGAGACGATGCGCTCGAACGGCCCGGGAATGATGCGATAGTCCTCAAGCAGGAATCTGACATTCCGGGTGAGATTTTTTTCCGCCGCGCGCGCGTTGGAAACCTGATGCTGTTCGCTCGATAGCGTCACGCCGGTAACGTCCGCCCCGGTCATTTCCGCAAGGTAGAGGCCAAGCCCGCCCCAGCCGGAGCCGATGTCGATGACCTTGTCGCCGGGACGGACCAGGAGCTTGGCGGCGATGTGTCGTTTCTTGGCGAGTTGCGCGTCGTCGAGCGTGGAGTCCGGTGTCTCGAAATAAGCGCAGCTGTATTGCTTGTCTGCGTCGAGGAAGAGCGAATAGAGGCGCCCGTCGAGATCGTAATGACTTTCGATGTTACGGCGGGAGCGGGTGAGCGTGTTGAACTGATGCCAGCGCCGGGCCAGATACCGCATCAGGTCGATCAGACTCACCCAATACGGTAACATCACGTAAGGCTGCGCCATGCCGATCGCGAGCAGCTCGGCGATCGAGCCGTTTTCCATCACGAACAGGCCGTCCGTATAGATTTCGCCAAAGGCGAGTTCTGGATCGAGGAGGAATCGGCGTTCAGCGGCAGCGGTGAGAAAGCGTCCGGCGACCGGATCGCCGGTGCCGTCGCCGCAAGTAAACGACCGGCCGTCGCTGGTCGTGAAGGTGACGGAGCCGGTGCGGATAAACCGGGTCAGGAAAAACTTCAGCAGACGATACATCGCCATAATCCAAAGTTTCTTGCCATATCGCGGGCAGGTCTGAGGCACGACGGCCGGGCCGTAACCCGCATGGCAGCGCGAAGGCAGTACCGGTCAAGATTTTTGCGCCAAATGCCGATTTTTGCAATGCGCTGGCGGTTCGATTCCAACATTCGCATCCCGTTTCGGCAGGCATTATTGCAAATGCTAGAATCAGAGGACCATCAGAAAATACGAGCTTCTCGTGGGGGTGGATTTGACATTCGCTTTGCGGTCTTGCGGCGGTGCTGGGCGCGAATGTCAAATCCACCCCGAAAAGCAGTTCGCTGCGCGTTTCGGCTTGACCTGCCTGTGAAATCTCACCGCTTCCATTCGCGGCATAATCCGCTAATGGTGTCGCGCGATCCATTTGCGGAGCGGGCGCCAGTGATAGCGCCCGGCGTTCAAGGTTTCTGGAGAATATCTGATGTTGAGCCGAAATCTCGTTTCGGCGGCGGTCGTACTTCTGACGGCTTGTCTTGCAAATCCAGCCGGGGCCCAGAACCTTGAGGCGGGCAAAAGCCCTTCCCAGATTTTCTCCCAGACCTGTTCACTCTGCCACAAGAGTTCGCGCGGTCTGCTCAAGACCGTGCCGCCTGGATCATTGGCGGGCTTTCTGCGTCAGCACTACACAACCAGCACCGACATGGCCTCGATGCTGAGCGCTTATGTGCTCTCCAATGGGGCGAGCGACACCCGCCCTGGCGGCGACAATCTGACCAAGCAGGGCAAGGAAGCGCGATCCGGGACAGGGCCCGAGCCCAAACGTACCGAAGCCAAGCCTTCCGAAGCCAAGCCTTCCGAAGCCAAGCCTTCCGCAGGCGGCCTGCTTGAGGGACTTTTTGAGTCAAAACCGTCTGAAGCCAAACCTGCCGAAGGCAGGCCTGTACCTGCGGAGGCTGCCAAGCCGGAACAAAAACCCGAACGGCGGACTCGTGAAGCCAGCCGGCCGGATGTTGACGGGCTGGAAAATATTCCGGGATCCGCGCGGTCCGGGGCTGGACCCGCCTCATCTGAAGCTCAGCAGAAGGGCAGAAAACAGAGGCCTGACAAGGGGAAGCCGCCCATTTCTACAGTTAAACAAGAACCGAATGCTGAGCCGTCAATAGCGGCCAAGCCGACCGAAGCGGCCAAAACCGAGTCTCGTGATTCCGCGCGCGAGCCGCAAGTCCGGCCCGATCCGGTGCCGGCTCAGCCGGCCCCGGGTTCGGCTGAGCCGGCACAGCAGAAGAGTGCCGAGGGCAAATCCTCGAACATGCCGGTCTTCAATCTGGAACCTCAGCCGCAAGCCGAGGCTGTGCCGGCCGCGCCGCCGCGCCCGCCCGCTGGGCCTCCGGTGGTGCCGATTTCGCAGTAGGACGTCATGTTTTCCGGCAAGAAAAAACCCGGCCTGAATGGCCGGGTTTTGTTTGCGTCACCATTTGCGGCGATAGGCTGAAATTATTTCTCAGCGGGAGCAGCAGCTTCCTCTTCGTCGTCGCCCGAACGTGCTTCCGGATCGAAGAACTCGCCAGCGGCGGCCAAAGCCTCGGCGGCCGCGTCCTGATCTTCCTGACGGGTGCTGACATCTTCGCCGCGATTGATGCGCTCGGCTTCGGCTTCACTGCGCGCGACCGTGGTCGTGACGTGGATTTCAACTTCCGGATGGACCGCGATGGTGATCTTGTGCTGGCCAATGGTTTTGATCGGCGCATCGAGCAGCACCTGCGAGCGGCTGAGGGCAACACCATCGGCTTCCAGCGCGGCCATGATGTCGCGCACCGAGACCGAGCCGTAGAGCTGACCGGTTTCCGACGCCTGACGAATGACGATGACGTTGCGGCCCTCGATCCTCTCGGCGACCTTCGAGGCTTCGCCCTTGGCCTGAATGTTCTTGGCCTCGAGCTCGGCTTTCATGCCGTCGTATTTTTCGCGATTGTCCTTGGTGGCCCGCAGCGCCTTGTTGCGCTTGAGCAGGAAGTTACGGGCAAAGCCGTCCTTCACTTTTACCACGTCGCCCATCTGGCCGAGCTTGGCCACGCGCTCCAGTAGAATCACTTCCATGTCATTTCTCCTTCGATATATGTGAGTGTCGTTAGGGTTGTTTCTTCAGGTGAATGTTGAGCTTTAACTCGGCGGCGGCACGACGCCGTGTCTTTGCCAATAGCGGTCGCGAAATCCGAGCGCCGCATCGGCCAGTCCAAGGCCGATGGAGCCGATGAGGGGCCATCCGATGAACAGTGTGGTTGCATAGAGGACGCCGAGCATGAAGGTGCGGCCGGGGAATGTCTGCGAAACCACATGGAGTACGGCGAACCCGATAAAGCCGTAAGCTGTCAGCAGCGCGGCGCACACGATCTGACTCATGATTGCGATCAGGCCGCCGGCAAAGCACAGCGCAATCGCGGCTGCGAGCGCGGCGAGAGTCAGCGGCGGCAATTTGGTCGCGCGCAAATCGGGCCAGGGCCGTTTCAGGCGCTGCGAAGTGAAGGTGATTTTCGCCGCCAGCCACAGGCTGAGCGTCAGCGTGAGCATCGCGATCAGCGTGGCCGCGCCGGGCGCGATGGCGGCAAGCGCATCGACCGCGCGTGTTGTGGTTTCGCTATCGGCGCCAGCCGCGCTCAGGTTGACGATACGCGACAGCGCCCGGCGCAGCGCATCGTTGATCGACACCGAATCGGTGCCGAGCGTCAGCATAGCGCCCATGGTGGTGAGTGATGCGAACGCCGCGATCCACAGCAATATGCGTCCGACCGGATACCAGTCGAGGACAACAGGGGCGCTGGCGGGTGATGGAGGTTGCGGTGCGCCCGGCGCCGCGCGTGCGAGCAGCGCCAGATGGCCGAGCCACCAGGCCGGCAGAGCGACGGTGACGGCAAAGGCCATCATGTAGGCGAAGCCGAACAGGGCGCCGACGCCGAGCGCCGCGAGGAGACCGCCGATCGCGGCGCCTATCGAGCCCCATCCAAGCGCCGCCATCATCAAGGGCAGCGGTGCGAGATAAAACAGCAAAAGGGAGATCAGCGCGCCCGACGCGATGGACGCGAACATCAAGGCCGACGCGAGTCCCGCCGCCAATGCGATAAGAATGCCTGTCATCAGCTGTCCCGCTCCTTTCGAGCGGTTAGGGGTTTTAGACCCCAACCATCCACCTCGGCACGACGCCGGGTGTTATGAGAAACTCAAGGCATGATCCGCAAAACAGTCACGCCGACGAATTTGTGCGAACGCGCGGATACCCGCGCGCTCGCGTGTTGAGATTTAACGGATCACATAAGGCAGCAGACCGAGAAAACGCGAGCGCTTGATGGCGCGGGCGAGTTCACGCTGCTTCAGTGCGGACACGGCGGTGATGCGGCTCGGCACGATCTTGCCGCGCTCGGACACGTAACGCATCAACAGCTTCGAATCCTTGTAGTCGATCTTCGGCGCGTTCGGGCCCGTGAAAGGGCAAGTCTTGCGGCGACGAAAGAACGGACGGCGTGCTCCTGCTTCAGCTGCCATTGTCTTACTCCTCGTCCGAAACGGTTACAGCATCGTCGTCGCGCGAACGGCGTGGGCCGCGATCGCCGCGGAATCCGCCGCCATCGCGATCACCACGAAAACCGCCGCCTTCACGGCCGCCGAATCCACCGCCACGCTCGTCGCGTTCGCGGTCACGATCAGCTTTGCGCATCATCGCGGAGGGACCTTCCTCCAGTTCATCGACGCGCACCGTGAGATAGCGGATGATGTCTTCACTGATGCGTTCCTGCCGCTCGATTTCGGCGACCACCGCTGAGGGGCCGTCGATGTTCAGCAGCATGAAATGCGCCTTGCGATTCTTGTTCATACGGTAGGTGAGGGAGCGCACGCCCCAGTTCTCAGCCTTGGTGACCTTACCGCCAAGACCTTCGATCACACCGGTGATCTGGGTGGTGAAGTCTTCGACCTGCTGGGCGCTCGCATCCTGACGCGCGAGAAATACATGCTCGTAAAGAGGCATGGGTGTCCTTTCCAATGTTAGCGCGGTTCCTGGCGGCAAGCCCTTCGAGACCTTCGGAAAGGACTCGATATGCTCAGAAGGCGGAAGCACGGGACGACGGACCGACTGGCCCTGCCGCATCAATCAAACTTCTATTCTGAAGGAGAGATTGCTGAGACCGTCCGTTCAGCTCCCGGCCGGGATCCACGGATGGCGTGTTTATAGGGATTTTGAGGCGTGTTGCAAGGTTAAACGGGCCCCAGATTGATAACAACGGCTGGCCGTGGGCATTACCGCACTTTGCGGCAGCGCATTCTGCGCCAGCTAAATAAAGCCGCGCCCAATAATGGCGCGTCCAATATTGTGTCAGGTAGATAAGTCGCCCGATAAGCCCGCCCGGTGGTCTGTGCCGTGCTCCACAATGGAAGCGAGGACGTCCCCTGTGAAGCGGTCAACGAAACCGCTGCGCGCGGATTCTTAAGACAGGCGAGCGGCCTGCCAATATGTCTGTGGCTTGTGGATGGCGGCCTCCAAGGCCGGTCCGCCCATTTTGCGAAACACGACCGCGGCAAGAACCCGCAACCTTGCTTTCGAACCACCCGAGCGCGGGATTTTTGAATTAAAACATTGAAACATAATAACTTTTTTGCCGCGATCAGCAATCCCTGGTTGCATTTTCGGGCAATCGGCGGTGCGGCATTTTTGGCACAATCCTCGACAAACAATGCGCCGGAGGGCTCATTGGGTTGAGTTTCAATTGCACGGCAAAGCCGGTTAGTTAATGTTGTTTGTGGCTATCAGATTCTAGCTCCGGCACTACACTCGACTCTTAAGGGGAACTCTATGTTGAAAGCTTTCATCGTTACCGCTGCGTCGCTCGCTATCGTTGGCGCCGCTGCTGCTGCCGATCTGCCGCGTCCGCAGCCTGTTTACTCGCAGGCTCCTGTTGGCAAGGCTCCGATCGGCAAAGGCCCAATCGGCAAGGCTCCAATCGGCAAGGCTCCGATCGGCAAGGGCCCGGTTGTTGCCAAGTACTAATAGACGCTTCGCGTCTATTATTCTACTTCTACAAACATGCGATGCTAACGGTTCAGGAATTTCCTGAACCGTTAGCGCGCATAATTTTTTAGTACGAACATCTCGCCTATTTTTTGACACGATGTGCGAGTGAGGAGCTGAACGTGAAGCGTAGTCCGAAGTTTTCAACGGGATCTGCTGTTCTGTTTGGCTTGACCTCACTTGTTCTGACAGCAAGTTTCCAGGGAGCGGCGCTGGCTCAGCAGAGCCCGCAGCTCGACATTGGCCAGATCAATGCGGCTGCTCAGGCAGCGCAAAAGCCAGCTGTGAAGCCTGTGGCTCGTAAGCCCGTTCAGGCCTCTGCTGCTCCTGCATCAACGACACCCGCTTCTGCGTCAACGACGGCGGCCCCTGCGGCGCCGGCGTCTTCGTCAACGACGCTGGCATCTATAACTGTGACGTCTTCTCCCGCTTCGTCTTCGGT
>DASWQB010000435.1:0-5415 GCA_036398335.1 Afipia sp.
CAACGTCACGAGCTGGAAACGCTCCGAAGGCGTGAAAGCCCCGCTCGTTGCGTCGAAAATCATCGGTGGACAGGATCCCCACGCGCTCACCGGCGCGCGGGATAAGGTTCTGGAAGTAGCCATCGGCCGCGAGGTGCGCGCCTTCCGCAATAAACTCGGTATCAACATTTCCGACCTCTCCAATGCCACGGGTATTTCGCTCGGCATGCTCTCGAAGATCGAGAATGGAATGACCTCGCCGTCTCTCACGACATTGCAGGCACTATCGCGCGCGCTCGGCGTGCCGGTCACGTCATTCTTCCGCCGTTACGAAGAGCAGCGCTCCGTCAGTTTCGTCAAGGCCGGTGAAGGGTTGTCGATCGAACGGCGCGGGACCCGCAACGGCCACCATTATCATCTGCTCGGTTACACCGGCGATCAAAGCTCGCGCGTCGTGGTCGAGCCCTACATGATTACTCTGACCAAGGAGTCGGATGTCTTTCCGCTGTTCCAGCATTCCGGCGTGGAGTTTCTCTACATGCTCGAGGGTGAAGTGGTATACCGCCACGCCGACATGCGCTATACCATGACGCCGGGCGACAGCCTGTTCTTCGATGCCGACGCTCCGCATGGACCGGAAGAAATGGTGAAACTGCCGATCCGTTTCCTGTCGATCATCTCTTACGCAAAAACGGACGAATAGATCGGTGTCCTGTCTTGCCATCACAAGGTCTGCGGTGCGCATTCTTACTTTTCAGCATGTCGATGTCGAACATCCCGGAGTCTTTCGTGATTTCTGGCGTGAATCCGGACATGAACTCGTTACGATCGAACTCGATGCCGGTGAAGCAATTCCGCCGCTGGAAGGCTTTGATCTTCTCGTCGTTATGGGCGGACCGCAGGATGTCTGGCAGGAAGACCGCTTCCCCTGGCTGGTGACGGAAAAAGCCGCCATCCGCCGTTGGGTGAAAGACCTCGGCAAGCCCTATCTCGGCGTTTGCCTCGGCCATCAACTGCTGGGTGATGCGCTGGGCGGAAAGGTCGCGCTGATGAAGCAGCCGGAAGTCGGCCTCACGCAGGTTAAGCTTACCGCTGCCGGTCAGCGGGACCCCATTCTTGAAGGCTTTCCCTCCGAGGTCGAAAGTTTTCAGTGGCATGGTGCGGAGGTTGCGGTGCCGCCGGAAGGCAGCACGGTACTGGCTGCAAATGTCGCCTGCCCGGTGCAGGCCATCCGCTGGGGCCGCCACGCTTACGGCTTTCAGTATCATTGCGAGATGGAAGCTTCGACCGTGGAGAACTGGGCGCGCATTCCCGAATATAAAGCCAGTCTCACAAAAGCACTCGGTGTTGAAAAAGCCAATAATCTGGCGAACGATGTGATGCCGCACCTTCCTGGGTTTCGAATGTCGGCCCGCAAGATTAATGAAAACCTCATGAATATTGCAGCGAAGGCCAGGCCCGCTGAATCCTAGGCTTTACCAATGGCACTCGGCCATCAGCGAGGTCGGATCGGCGGCCTGCCTCCTCAAGGCAAAATGAAATCCTCCGGGAAGCGCAACATGGTCCTCGCGGACCGCAACGGCACCAAGCACGAATGCATCGCGGAGTCATTTATACAAACCCACCAAGTATTCGTGCTGGCGCACTCAATAAGAACTTTGGCTGCAAAATTCGTTATGGTCACGGCTTGATCAGATCGACATTGCCTAACCGAGCGATATCTACCACATGCAGCGCGGCAGCTGATAGTTTGGATTTGCGACCGTCGATGCATCAACATAGGCGATGTTGAAGACATACTCGATGCCCAAGATCAATTTGGTATCGCCGAGTTGCGGAGAAACCGGTTTTCCAAGTGTCGCGGTTGCAGTGTCGCATAAAATTTTGGGATGGCGTAACCCGCCGTTTGAAATTCTTGTGCGCGATCGATGCGGAGCAGATCGTGGTGATGCTGCGCCAGATTGAAGTGTTGATGTCGCGGGGAAAGGCAGCGCCGGTGGCGTGTCGGGAAGCCGGAATAGCGCAGCGGTAAAACCAATCGCCGTCTTCGACAAACTTATCTATCCGCCGCTCATTTACTTTCAGATCGCGATCCGGGAATACCTTTAATGACTGCCAGCAATTCGCGCGCGGCGTCTTCGGCGAGACCGATATTTTCGATGATGACATCCGGCGCTCCCGACGGCACGACCCGCAGAACTCTTTTATCGAGCTGACCGTCGCTCGCGCGCGAACGCATCGCCAGCCGCCGGGCCAGCATATCGCGCGGCGCGGTCACCAGAACAGTGGTCACATTGGCATAGGACCGGCGTGCCAGATCGATCATAGTGCGGGATACGTTGACGACCACCGCACGTCCAACGCAGACGTCATCCACAATCGAACGCGGCAGGCCGTAACGCAAGCCGTGCGCTTCCCATTGAAAAGCGAAATCGCCACGCGCCAGCATCTGGCCGAATTGTACCTCGCTCACCGTCTCGTTGTTCTCAAAGGCCGAAGCCTGACGGGTCACCACGCGCCGCGGAAAAACAACGCTGCCGTCGCCCGCGCAGGCGGCCCGCGCCATGCCTATCAAGGTGTCCTTGCCGGCGCCGCTCGGCCCAACCACCAAAACCAGCCGCCCCGGTCCGATCAGGTCCGAAACACCGGCTATGGTCTGAGCCTCGTTCACGCGACGCGATGTCCCTGACGCCAGACACTTCGCACCACGGGCAGGTCATGCGCCAGATGCACACGGATCAAATCGGCGCGCTTGCCCTTCGCGATCTCGCCCCGATCGTGAAGGCCGACGGCGTCGGCCGCTGTCTTGGTGACGGTGCGCACTCCCGACGCCAGATCGATGCTTGATGTATGGCTCGGCAGTTGCAGCGCACCCATCAACAGGCTGGACGGCACATAGTCCGACGAAAGAATGTCGAGCAACCCCTCACGGGCAAGATCGACGGCGGCGATGTTTCCGGAATGCGAGCCGCCACGCACGACATTGGGCGCACCCATCAATATGCGGATGCCCGCCTGATGCAGGCCCCGCGCCGCTTCCATGGTGGTCGGAAATTCGGCGACCGAAACACGGTCGCGGATCGCGTCGCTGACATTTTCCGCTGTGGTGTCATCATGGCTGGCGAGCGGGATCTTGCGGCTGTGCGCCAGCGCAACGATTTCGCGCATGTTGGTCCCGGCATATTTTTTCTGAAATTCGAGACGCCGTGCGAACATCACGTCAAGCTGCGCATCGGTCAGCCCGCCCGCTTTACCGCGATAATAATCGCGCAGCTTTCCCTCATCGCGAAACTGGCGCTGGCCCGGCGTGTGATCCATCAGCGACACCAGGCGGACATCAGGCCGATCCACGAGTTCCTTCGCCTCGTCGACGACATCCGGCATCGGGATTTCGCAGCGCAGGTGCAGGAAATGATCGGCACGCAGCAGATTTGCATCTCGCGCCGATGAGATCGCGGCGGCCAGAAGTCCGGCCTGCCCGTCCACGTCTTCCGCGCCTTCCTCGCGCCAGACGCGCAGCGAATCCAGCACTGTGGTGATACCGCTGGTGGCAAGCTGGCCATCATAGGACACGACTGCGGCCACCGGGTCCCAATAAACCTTCGGCCGCGGCATGTAATGCGCTTCGAGATGATCGGTATGCAATTCGATCAGCCCCGGCATCAACAGGTCGCCGTGAAGGTCGTCACCGCGCTCGGGCGCGTCGCCCTCGCCGATCTCCGCGATCGCGCCATCGACTGTGGCCACCCAGCCGCGCTCGATCACCCGGTCGGCAAGCACGATGCGCGTGTTGGTGAAAATATGCTCGTTCGGGGTCATCGCGTTTTTTTCATGCTGCCGCCGTGAACGAGGTCACGTCGATCATCCTGTCGCCAATCAAGTTGCGGACCTCGTCGTCATGAACGACCGCCACCATTGCCACGCCATGCTCCTTCTTTTCGCGCACGAGATCGACGACCACGGCCCGGTTCACCACATCGAGCGATGCTGTGGGCTCGTCGAGCAGCAAAATCGGCTTATCGGAAATAAACCCGCGTGCGATGTTAACGCGCTGCTGCTCGCCGCCGGAAAAGGTCGAAGGCGGAAGCGCCCACAGCCGCTCGGCGATGTTGAGGCGGCGCAGCAGCGTAGCGGCGCGCTCGTGGGCTTCGTCCCGCAACGTGCCGTTGGCGATCAAAGGCTCCGCCACGACATCGATGGCCGCAACCCGCGGCACAGCGCGCAGGAACTGGCTGACATAGCCGATGGTCTGCTGCCGCACCTGCAAAATGTCGCGCGGCCGCGCGGTTGCGATGTCGATCACTTCACCATTGTGACGCACGCCAATGCAGCCCTCGTCGCAGCGATAATTGCCGAAGATCATTTTCAGGATCGACGATTTTCCCGCGCCCGACGGGCCGGCCAGCACCACACATTCTCCGGCATCGACATGCAGAGACACATTGGAGACGACCGGAAGCCGCATTCCGCCTTGCAGATGCATGGTGAAGGTTTTTGCGGCGCTGGAAATCACGATCATCGCTGACATGTCCTCCTCACGCCGGCAAAATTGAAGAAACGAGAAGCTGGGTGTAAGGCTGACGCGGATCGTCAAGTACCTGATCGGTCAGACCGGTCTCGACCACCTCGCCGCCCTTCATCACCATCACCCGATGCGACAATAAACGCGCCACCGCGAGATCATGCGTGACGATGATCACCGCCAGACCAAGCTCATTGACAAGACCACGCACCAGATCAAGCAGCCGCGCTTGCACCGACACGTCGAGGCCGCCTGTCGGCTCGTCCATGAACACCAGACGGGGAGACGTGACGAGGTTGCGGGCGATCTGCAAACGCTGGCGCATGCCGCCGGAATAGGTCTTCGGCGCATCGTCGATCCGCTCGTGCGGGATTTCCACACGCTCCAGCCAGGATGAAGCGGCCTCGCGAATCCGGCCATAATGATTCCAGCCAACCGCCATGAGCCGTTCGCCGATATTGGCGCCGGCCGACACCGCCATCCGCAGTCCCGCCGCGGGGTCCTGATGTACAAATCCCCAGTCGGTGCGAAACAGAAAGCGCCGCTCCGCTTCGCCGAGCGCCGCGAGATCGCGGGTGACGCCCTCGCGCATGCGGTAAAGAACGCGGCCTGTATCGGGCACAAGCTGGGTCGAAAGCATTTGCAGAAGTGTCGATTTGCCCGATCCCGATTCACCGACGATGGCAAGCACCTCGCCGGGATAAAGTTCGAACGACACATCGTGACAGGCGCGCAGGCGTCCGTAGGATTTACCCAAGCCCTCGCAGACCAATAATGGTTCGTCGTCCTCCTGCATCATGTCACCAGATGATCGGCGCCGAAGCCCGCGCCGTGATGGCCGGCCGCACGGCGTGTTTCGCAATAATCGGTATCCGAACACACGAACATGCGTCCGCCCTTGTCATCGACAACGA
>DASWQB010000436.1:0-1969 GCA_036398335.1 Afipia sp.
CCACTTTTCGAAATTCGCACGCCTTTGTAATTAGAAATAAACCCATCGCGCGCAACCGCGTCGAGCAATCTTTGACGTTCCGCGCGCTCGGGCGCTTCTGCCGAAAGGCGTGATGGCAAACCGATCAACTCGCCCCAAGAATATTCGAAGCAAGTCTGCGCTGTGTGATTGGCGTAGATGAAGCGTGGATCGTTGCCGCCATCATGGGCCAGCACGGCGAAGGGTGCTTCGCGATAGAGCCATTGCGCTCCTTGTCCCTTCCCAGCCAGAGGTTTGCCGATCAGGCGTTCGAAGCTGCTGGTTATCAGACCGAACAATTCGGCGTGTCGGTCGTCCGAAATTTCATCTGGCTGCGACGTCATACCCAATGCCCGGCCTCTTCAAGGTTGCGATATCAGCGCTATCGCGCCATGACGGCGGGAACAAGCCTGCACATAAAGGTTTGATTTTCTTCCTCTTGAACCTCAACTTTCCGGGATTGCAGATGAGGCTGTCGTCTGTAGATTGCGCGTCTCCGAGCCGAATCCCTTCCCACGCTTCACGACTGGAAATATCATGAGTGTCCGTATCGTCGATGTCCGCGAAGTCACCAAGCCGATCTCTTCTCCGATCCGCAACGCCTATATCGATTTCACCAAGATGACGACGAGTCTCGTCGCGGTGGTTACCGATGTGAAGCGCGACGGCAAGACCGTGGTTGGCTACGGCTTCAATTCCAACGGCCGTTACGGGCAGGGCGGGCTGATCCGCGAGCGATTCGCCGGCCGTATTCTGGAAGCTGATCCAAAGACACTGCTCGATCAGGCCGGAGACAATATCGATCCGGACAAGGTCTGGAACACAATGATGATGAATGAGAAGCCCGGCGGTCACGGCGAGCGCTCTGTCGCGGTCGGTACTATCGACATGGCGGTATGGGATGCGGTGGCGAAGATCGCAGGCAAGCCTCTGTTCCGCCTGCTCGCCGAGCGCCACAAGCGTGAAGCCAATCCGCGCGTGTTCGTCTATGCGGCGGGCGGCTATTATTACCCGGGCAAGGATCTGTCCGCGCTTCGCGGTGAGATGCGCGGGCATCTCGACCGTGGCTACAATGTTGTGAAAATGAAAATCGGCGGCGCGCCGATCGAAGAGGATCGCGAGCGCATCGAGGCGGTGCTGAAGGAAATCGGTTCGCAGGCGCAGTTGGCGGTGGACGCCAACGGCCGCTTCGACGTGGAGACAGCGATCGCCTACGCGAAGATGCTGCGCAACTATCCGCTGTTCTGGTACGAGGAGGCCGGCGATCCGCTGGATTATTCGCTTCAGGCCGCGTTGGCCGATTTTTATCCTGGCCCGATGGCAACCGGCGAGAATCTGTTCAGTCATCAGGATGCGCGCAATCTCATCAAGTATGGCGGCATGCGGCCGGACCGCGACTGGCTGCAATTCGACTGCGCGCTGTCCTATGGGTTGTGCGAATATCAGCGCACGCTCGATGTTCTGAAAACCCATGGCTGGTCACCATCGCGATGTGTGCCGCATGGCGGGCATCAGATGTCGCTGAACATTGCCGCGGGCCTTGGTTTGGGTGGTAACGAAAGCTATCCTGACCTGTTTCAGCCCTACGGCGGATTTCCGGACGGCGTGCGTGTTGAGAATGGCCACATCACCATGCCGGACCTGCCGGGCATCGGTTTCGAGGGCAAAGCCGATTTATATAAAGAGATGAAGGCGCTGGCGTCGTGAGATCTCATCTCAATTTAAAACCGTTCTAAACATGAGGGCAATCAACCGTCATTGACTTGATTGCAAGCCGGCGCTGGTCCAGTTCATTCCGCAAGGATGAGCGATGACCGGCGACGGACAAAAGCAGAAAGCGTCATTAGGACTGGCCCGCCGGGGTTTTCGCGGCCTGATCGATGCCATCGTGGTCGACGCCGATCATAACGGCGTGCCAGCAGCGGAAATCGAACGGCGTCTTCTCGAACTC
>DASWQB010000437.1:0-19820 GCA_036398335.1 Afipia sp.
CAGTACCAGCTTGCGGATGAGCGCCTTCACGAGGCCGGCCTCCTCGGCCACACCGGCTCCAACCATGGCCACAATCATCAGTCCGACCGCGGTGAAGCTCATGAAGTTCGGAATCAGCAGATCGTACATGAAGCGAATACCATCTGCTGTCAGCAGGCTTCGCGCCGGTGTCGTCGCCGTATCGAGCTTGTGAGTTTCCGGATTGAGAACCTGATAACTGATACTCACGCCCAGCATATGCAAAATCTGGGAGAGGACGATCACGATACCGATGAGGATCAGGAATATCACCGCGGGGTGCGGGACCTTGTTTCCAACTCTCTCGACGACATCCAGGAATTTCTGCATGCCGCCCTTTGGGGCAGCGACTGCTTGGCTCATGTGTCGGTCCTCTCGCGAAAAGTTAAAAAAAACGATCCCGGAGTCACAGCGGCAATAGCCATGGCACCAGGATAACGCAGACAATCATCACGATAAAAGAAAACGGCACGCCCATACGCACGAAGTCGCCGAACGTATAACGCCCGGGAACGACCACCAGCGTGTTCACCGGCGAAGAGACGGGTGTCATGAAGGCTGTGGAGGCTGCCAGCGCCACGATCATGGCGAAAGGATAAGGCGATGCATGCATATCCTTCGCGACGGCGATGGCGACAGGTGCCATCAGCACCGCAGTGGCGGTATTGGAGATGAACATCCCGAGCAGCGCCGTCATGGCGAAAATTGTGCCGAGCATGACATAAGAGCCGCTACCGCTGGTAATCGACCTCAATCCCTCCGCCGCCAATTCCACACCACCGGTCCGCTCCAGCGCGACCGAGAACGGCAACATGCCGACGATGAGAACGATGGTTTTCCAGTCGATCGAACGGTAAGCACTCGTCAGATCGATACAGCCGAGGGCGCCCATCAACAGACAGCCGATCAAGGCGGCTTGCACGTTCGGGATGAGACCGCTGACCATCAACCCGACAACGAGCAGCAAACAGAAAAGCGCCTGCGGCGCCTTGCCGGGGACCTGAAGCACCTGGTGGAATTCGATCGGCAACCGGATCGTGACCAGATCCGTATTGTCGGACTGGAGCCGCTCAATGGCATTCCAGGGACCGGTCAGCAACAGCGTGTCGCCCGCAGTGAGCGCTTCGCTCAGCAGGTCGCGTTCGTGCGCGGCGACGCCTCGGCGCAAGCCGACAACGGTCAATCCGAAGCGAGTCCGGAATTTTGCTTCGACGACGGTCCTGCCGATGAGGTCCGACGTCGGCACCACGATAACCTCGGCCATGCCGATCTGCTGCGACCGGTCGGAGAAATAATTGCCACTGAGCGGCAAAGCCTCCAGCAAAAATTGCTGCCGCAGCGTCTCGATGCTCTCGCGCGCCGCAGACATATCGATCAGCAGGACGTCATCCGCCATGAGCTCCGTCTTGGCGCTGGGTTGCAGGAACTCGCTGGAATATTTGCGCTTGCGCTCAATCGCCAGAATATTGATGCCGGAAGAACCGCGCAAATTGAGGTCTTCAAGAGTCTTGCCTATGAGGGACGACTGCGCCGCCACGCGCAGACGGTACTCGCGGTCCGCAAGTTTGTATTCCTCGATCCATGCGAGGAAATTCGGATCTTTGGCGTTTTTCACTTCCTTTATGTCGGGCAGCCAGCGATGCGCGAAGCTCATATAGAGGATGCCCAGCGCGAGAACCGGCAAGCCGAATGGCGTAAAGCTGAAGAAGTGAAAGCCCTCGATGCCGTGACGCTCAAGCTCTCCGTTGACGACCAGGTTCGGCGCCGTCGCGACAAGCGTCATCATACCACTGATAAGCGC
Organism: Afipia sp.; assembly: GCA_036398335.1. Taxonomy (GTDB): domain Bacteria; phylum Pseudomonadota; class Alphaproteobacteria; order Rhizobiales; family Xanthobacteraceae; genus Afipia. Next base: position 1,820 of record DASWQB010000437.1, read on the forward strand.
GGCAAAGCTGAGCGGCATCATCAGCCGCCCCGGCCCGACGCCGGTGCCCTTCGAAATACGCAGCGCCACTGGAATGAAGATGGCGGTGACGGCTGTCGAACTCATTGTCGCTCCGAGACCGGCCACCACGACCATGAGAAGGACGATCAGCCTGAGCTCGCTGCTGCCGGCCTTGAGCGTGAGCCAGTCGCCAAGCCTTTGTGCGACGCCCGTCCGCACCAGACCATCGCCGAGCACGAACAGCGCTGCGATCAGCACGATGTTCGGATCGCTGAAACCCGCCAGCGCCTCAGTCATGGTGAGTACGCCGGTGAATGGCAGCGCCGCGAGCATGATCAGCGCAACGGCGTCCAGACGCGGCTTATTGATCGCGAACATCACGATCGCAGCGCAAAGCAGAGCCAGAACGATGACGAGATCATGCATGGATAATCACCGGGAAGGCTATGCAGTCCGTGAAATCAAAGCAATTGCTTGCTGCATTGCAGCGGCGGGCATCCTGACCAATAAATATATTGAAGCTTCGCTCTGCTTTGGCGGAGCCAATTACCACCGGCGGGCAACAGACATTCCCACGCAAGCGACCAGTCCATGGCATGTGAAGTGTTTCCCCGGCGCCGCAGCATCACACTCGGCAGACTTAAACTTCGCATGATTATCTGCAATGAAATTGATCATCGCTGCAAATTAATTTTCAGCCGCCGCCGCGCTGATCGCGCGGTATCAAATCAAAATCTTCACCCGGATTCGGGAAAGAATGCCATCCGCAACAGAAACTCAGCACGTCACGGAGCTATTACAATCGTTAATCTGTCAGCGCCGTGAAGAGCGACTAGGACCGGTGTTATTTTTCAGATAAATCTGCATCACCGTTTGTAATAAAGACTTCAAAGAGAAAGCCTCTCCTTTGTCATCGAGCGAAGCGACTTCTAGATGAACGTGCCTGCTTGGGATATCGCGGCCGTACAAACATACGACTTCCTCTCAGCGGAATATCGTGCCCTATTCGCTCATTCAACCGCGACCGTGTTCCAAAGCCCGTTGTGGCTGGACCGCCTTTATCGGGACGTGGCCGTCCAACTCGGCGCTCAGCCTCTTATATTACTGATACGCGAGCACGGCACAGGCCGGCTCGTAGCGATAATGCCGCTCGTTGTTCGCCGCAAGTTCTCGCTCCGGGTCGCAGAATTCGCCGATTTTGGCGTCAGCGACTATTGCTCGCCGATTTGCGATCTGGATTTTGTGCCTGCCCTGCTGAACGATGACTGCGTTCAGCATCAGCTCCGGGAGCAGATGAAATCCTGCGATCTCATCATGATACAAAAAGTGCGAGCCGATACCTTGCCGCTGTTCAAGCTGATCGGAAAAGCACGCACCTCTGCACTTCCTTTTACGGCTCACGCGACGGATCTATCCGCGCCCTATAGCGCCTGGCGGGAAACAAACATATCGCAATCGCAACGCCGTTTTCTCGATACAAAGCGAAAATGGCTCACAAAGCGCGGCAGCCTAGCAACATCTGCCGTCGACTCGAAGCAGCAACTGGATGAGATCATAGCCAATATCCAGAAATTCAGAGACTATAGATTTCGACAGACAGGCACTTTCGACCTCCTGAAAAGCAATCTCTTTTCGCAATTTTATCGCGATGTCGCGGAGGAAACGCCTCCTGCACGCGGTTATGTCATGACGATAAATGGCACGATCATCAGCGCCGCCTTCGGACTGGCATACAACAACACGTTTCATTTTATCTTGTCAGGGTTCGACTTCCTCAACTATCGAAATGCCTCCGTCGGATTGCTGATCATTGAAGACATCATACAGGATTGCATCAAACGCGGCGAAACATCGCTCGACCTGACGATTGGCAATCAACCTTACAAGCGCGAATTCGGGACGCGCGAGACGGCGATCTGGGCGGTATGGCTGGGAATCAGTGCGACAGGGCGCCTCGCCGTGCACTTGCTGTCTCGATCACGCCGGCTGCAGCAAATCGTGCGCCGCTTGCTGCGGCATTCGGCCCATCTAAATAGCGTCGGGAGCCGGCCTTAATCCTTGCGCCGCGCATCCGGCCAAAAACCAGAGCAAAGCCCCCGTTTTGATCGTCATCGACGACGTGCTGATGGACAGGATCAAGATAAGGTACATGCAAACAAACAATTTGAATCGCCAGGCCTGCATGTTCTGCGCCGGGCTGCCATAGACGAAAAAACTCCAAAGCATCGTGGCACCGAACAGGCCGAACTGGGACAAGGCATAGGAATATCCGGAATCGTCGAAATCCACCAAGGTCGTCTGCAATCCGAGCGCCTGCGTCAGATTGAGCGTGGAAAGCAGTTGACCGCTGAGCAGAAACCTTCCCGTCGTCGTATTGTCCCAGGGCACTCCGACCATCTGCCCTGCATAAAAAAGCAAAGCCACAACGACCAGGAAAGGAGCGACGAAAATAACGGTTGGACGAAGCAGAGGCGCGACGACATATATCAGAGCGATAATCACACACAGATAAATGCCGAAGCGCGCATCGCCCAGGATCAGCACGAGGGCAATGAGCGCCACCTTCCATGCCAGCGCCAGCGGCCTTCCACGATCGCGCATCAAAACCCACGCGAACACGATCGCGCCGAAATTTCCCAGCGATACGGGCTCAAGAAAAACCGAGGAGACGCGATGCTCGCCCAGAAAAGGCAGCAGCGTGCGGCCCTCGAACCGTTGTCCGCTGATAAACAAGCCCGGGCCGTCCGAGCCCAATGAGGCATCCACCGTTCCACGCGCCTGATAATAGCCGAGAACATCGAAATATTTCAAATAAGTGTCGAGAAACCCCCATTCGAAAAGCGCCCCCACGGTGACGATCAACAACGCGATCGCAACAAGGCGATCGCCGGATTTCAACGATCCGTAATGCCGGCCGAGCAGAAAGAAAATGATCGGAATGAACGCATCGCGGACGCATTTGGCATCGAAGCTTGACCGAACAATCATCGCAAAGCCAAGCCATGACAACACCGCAAGCGCGATAAAATAAAAGCTTTCGCTTTTACCCGCGACCATGAACGCCGATACGCCGATAATGCAAAGCTCAACCGCGATGACATAAGCCGCGTTGACCGGAAAAACGCTCGCGTTGATGAAGCTGAGCGCCAGATTAAACGTCAGGGCTGCAATCACGAGAAGGGGCGCGACAGTGCTGCTTTTGATTTCGGTTGTCGCCAAAACAGCTCTATCCGTCACCGCGCTCATTGAGGGTCACTGACTTTCCGGGGTGCTGCCAATTGATCCATCAACCATGCGGCCGCCGTGCCAAGACCAAGTCCCATCAACAGGCTCGCCAGCAAAATCAGGATTGCCGGAGCGCCGCCCTGCTCGAGCGGCGCGGATGCGAGAGAGAGAATTCGTGTGTTCGAATTTTCCAGACGCTGTTGTTCGGCAAGTTCACGCGAGCGGCCAAGGAAAGATTCATAAATCGCGCGGCTGGCCTCCACCTCCCGCCCAAGCTCGCGCAGGCGCACGCTGGCCTCGTTTGAGCTGTTGACCTGGCTGTTAACAGCGTCCAGCTGCGCGTTGAGGCCCTTCACCGTCGCCTTGGCGCGATCAAGCTCCACGGAAACGGACTGAACGACATCGCGAATGGCCTGATCGAGAAGCCGCCGCGCCTCCGTCGCCTGCGCCGCCGCCGTGGCGTAATCGGGATGACGCGGTCCCAATGTCGCGACGAGGTTCGTTTCGAGCTGTTTTGCTGCGGCGTAACGATTTCGCAAAATTTCAATCGAACCGCTGCGGAATGCCTCCGGAACGGCGTCAAGGCGAACCGCGCCATTTTTGGTATTGCGGAGCTGATCGAGCGATGATTGCAGTTCGTTCACGCGTGCCTGAGCATTGGTAATTTGGCTGGAGAGATCGCCGACCTGCTTTTCCAGAATGGTCTGGCCGCTGGCGACAACGATGCCGTGCGTGCTCCGATAACGTTCATACCGTTCCTCCGCTTCACGAAGCCGGCCTTGCAGCGTCTCAAGGCGCGTGTCCAATGACGATCCGGCACGTTTCGCCGTTTCGCCCTGCGCGCGATTCTCCTCCTCGATGTAGGAATTCATGATGGCGTTGGCGATGCGGGCCGAAGTCTCCCGATCCGGCGTTGCGACGTTAACGCTGACCACGAATGAGTTTGGATTTCTTGCCACGGTGACCGAGCGATCGAGCTGCCGCAGCGCCATTTCATGCGGATCAATGGCCTTGATCAAACCTAGCCCGACCAACAAGGATGAAATCAGGCCTCTCGGCTTCGCGCCGAACAACGGATCGCTCTCAAGATTATCGGCCTTGATGACACGGTCAAACACGGCGCGCGACGTGATGACATAAATCTGGCTTTCCGCATCGATGGCGCTCGTCTCACGAGTCATATTGCGCGGCGCGACGCCGGTGCCGACAATCTGCAAGCCGACCGGATCGAGCAGGATGCGCCCCGACGCGATATATTTCGCGGGGGTCAGGATCACATAGGCAGCGCCCGCCAAAGCGCAGAGCAGGATGACGGCGCCCATCAGCCTGATATGGCGAAGCGCCATCGCGGTCAGATGCTGCGCGTTGGTCGGAGCATCGCTCACGTCATATTTGCCTTCCGAAATCGTCATCGCATTACCTCGCCGGCCGTCATTAAGCTGGTCTCGGCCATTGTATCAATTTGAGACAACATTGCGCCAACACGATCCGCTTCTGGTGTACCGCGTGCCAATCTCCGCGGTTTTGTGGTGCCTCGCAAAATACAAGCCACGTCACTTATCTGCTTTAGGCACGCGGGTACCCAACGCCAGAAACAAGGCAGGATCGTAGCGCCCGTCATCGTCCAGGCCAAATGGACCCTGGCGCAAAACCCACAAGGTCCAGCCCCAGCCGTTCGCCCCGATGGCGCTTGTCACGTCATGAAACCAGCGAGCGCGCGACAATTCACCGCCGGGCGTTTTCATCGCGCCGAATTCGGTGAACACGATACGACCCGGTGCAACATTTTGAGCGATGCTCCAGTCCTTGAGCGCACGGAAGGTTTTCAGCATGACTGTATTGCCGGTGTTTTCACGGAAGTAATAGCGAATGGACTCCTCGGCGCGAGGCAAAATGCCGGGCGCCCCGCCCGCAAGCGCGGCGGCACGCGCCCGCGCGTTGCCGAGCACCTCCTCCAGATGTTCCGCCTGCGCCGGATATGGCAGGCCGGCGATGAGAGGCATGATATCAAGCGACCAATCCGAACCCTGATGCGTGAACAGAAACGGATCGTAAAAATGAACACTGACAAAGGTTCGCCTGTCGTTCAGCTGTTCGGCGTTCAGCCCCTCAAGGCCCTCGATCTTCGACCAACATCCTCCGGTCAGGCCAAGCCACAAATGGGGTGCCACGGCGCGCAGGCGCGGGATCATAATGTCTTGATACGCGAGCCAATCGGCCACGTCGGTCCGCTTGCAAGCGCGTTGCGGTTCGTTCATCGGCTCAAGCGCAAGATCTTTTATGCGCCAGTTCTCAAGCTCGGCCGCGAAGCGCTCGGCCGCATCCCTATAATGCTTGAAGCGCTCACCCTCTATGCCATCCAGCTGATCTTCGGGAATCTGGCTGTTCGCTGATGGAGCTATGAGCGTGACGATAACATGCAAACCATTGCGATCGAGGTTTTGAACGAAACGGCGAAAATACAAACGGAATTCATTCCAGGCTTTCTGTCCGGGATCGTCGAGGAATGGACCGATATCGACAGGCAGCCGCACGTGATCGAAGCCGCTCGCGCGCAGACGTGAGATGCTGAAATAATCCTCAGCCCCGGCGCGGCTCGGGAGCGGATCACGCGCATAGCCGCCATCTTCCATCGCCGGAAAGGTAAAAATCTGAAGACTGACACCCCTGCGGAACGGCGGCGAGCCTTCCGCAGCGGCATTCGCGGAGACAGGAAACAAAAGCACAATGAAACAAAGCAGGGTGGCCGCCCTACTGCGCATCGGTCCCATCCTTCAGCCATATTCCAGCTTTCTGCGATACGCCAAGAATCTGGCAGTATCGATCTATCATTTGCCGCACTGAATAACGCTCTGCGATCTCTTGCGAGAACGCTTTGAGCAATTCCCGGCTTGCCGGACGATCGAGCGCATTTTCAATGGCGCGCGCCCAGGCGGCGACATCATCCTTTTCGACGAACACAACGGGTGAGCGATCCGACGCCAAAACCTCCCGCAAAACAGCGATATCGGACACGATCATCGCAGTGCCGCTGATCGCAGCCTCCGCCGCGGCAAGACCGAATGTTTCCCAGACGGACGGAAAGACGAAGACATCGCTCGCGGCATACAAATTGGAGACATCGGCAAGACCGAGTGCACCAAGAAGATGAACCCTATCGGCAACGCCCTCATTCCCGGCGAGCGTCATAAGGCGCTCAGCATCGTCACCGTGGCCCGCCACGACGAAAACACAATCGTGAATTTTACCCAGCGCCCTGACGATCACGGCCTGGTTTTTCTGATCGACCAGACGCCCGACATTCAAGATGACACGCGCGTTTTGCGGAACGGCAAACTGCGCGCGGGTGGCATGCCTGTCTTGCGTCGCAGCCCGCACGTCGATGCCGTGCTCATTGAGAACGAGCCGCCGCCGGTATGCCGCTGGATAAGACTTGAACAGTCCTTGCGTAAAACGCGTGTTGACGACATTGGCCGTGTAAAGGCCGATTGAACCGGCGATCCTGTCCGCAAGTCTCAGATAGCGCGCTGTCGCGCCCGGTTCGGCGGTCTGATGGACCAGGCGTATCGGACATCCCTTTATCCAGCCGAACAGACCGACCAGAATAGAGGCCGTGGCCTGATAGGCGATCAGCGCATCGTAGCGGCCACGCAGCAGCCGCATTGCCATCGCGAACGCGTCGGCCAGTTTTCCGGGGCCGCTGCGATCCGGCGCGCGAAACAGGATTTCCGTCTCGACGCGGCAACCATGAGCCGTTAGCCCGCTTTCAACCATGGAGGCCAGCGTCAAGATACCGCCGCGCTCATCCGTATGGAGAATCTGCAGGACGCGCATCGTTCTTGTTGACTCGCTGGTCATTTTAATCTTGCTGATCCTGTGTTGCTATCACGATGCGATCCGACTGCTGATATTCATCAATTGGCATTCGCTGTAACCATACACCGGCGCATACGGCAAATATGAAGAGCCCAAGCCTCATACTTTATTTCGGGTCCCGCGCCGCGTCAGCGGCGGGCAATCTCATTTCCGTCGTGTTGTTTGCCCGACTTCTGGGACCGGCGGAGTATGGCGCATATATATTGATGTTTGCATGGGCAATTGTGGTTTACGGCTTTGCCACGCAATGGATGAAATTTTCCTATTTCGGCATTTATCGTGCGGCTCATGAGGACGCGATCATCACTTCTTACATCAGGCTGGTCGCGCTTTCGATCGCCACCATCGGTCTCGTAGCGATCGCCATCGCTATTGTCATACCCGCGCAGATCGATTTCGTTTTTGCGCTGGTTGCGTTGTTTGTGGGCATGACGATTTATGAGGCCGCCCTCGAAATAAGCCGCACTCGCCTTCAGGTGACCACCGTCGCGCTGAGCATGATCTGCCGCGCTGTCTTTGTTCTAGCTATGGGTTACGCTTTTCTCGCTGTTCATCACTCCGCGTTCGCGCTTGCCCTTGGCGTTGCGGCCGGCCATTTGGTCGCGGCAATTCCAACATTGGCCAAATTGCGGGACCTGCCCCGTATTTCCGTTTCGCTTGAATCCTACAAGCCGATCATTCGATATGGCTGGCCGCTCATTTTCTCGTTCGGAATTCTTGCCGTCGGGCAAACCATCGACAGGTTCCTGATCGCGAAATATGTCGGCAACGCGGTACTCGGCCCCTACGGTGTCGTCGCCGACCTGATGCGGCAAAGTTTTCTTGTCGTCGGAGAGTCAATTGCGCTTGCGTTGATTACGGTGGCGAAACAACACGCAGACGAAGGGCGCCGGGATGATTCCGATGCGACGATGCGCCTGACGTTCCGCGCGTGTCTGGCCGCCGGGTCTTTCGGCGCGGCTTTTTTTGTCGTGTTCGGCCATGGCCTCACGAACCTGTTTCTCGGTGCCGACTTCGCCGAGCCGGTCGCTGGCATCATCCCCCTCTTCGCTGTGGCGTTCGGCTTCATGCTGCTGCGCAGTTTCTATTTTGGCCAGGTCATCTATTTTACCAACGGCACGCTGTTCGAACTTCTGATCGCGGCCGTTTTCGTCGTCTCATCGGCCCTGATCGCATTCATGCTCGTGCCTTTATATGGAGCCGTGGGCGGCGCCGTTGCACTTTTAATCGCACACGCGATTTCCTGCATGATGAGTGCATTGCTCGGCCGCAGGCTGCACGCCTTTCCGATCGACGCCGCTGCGTTGATCGGCATTCCTGCCGCCGCCGCTGCCGCGGCGCTGCTTTGCTGGATCGCAAGCGGCCTCGTCAGCCCTGCCGCTGTGGCAATAGGTATTCAGCTTTTTCTTCTGGCCGGGGCGGTGTGCTGGGTGTCGTGGCGTTTTGATCTTTTGCAGCTCGTCTCGATCGAACATAAGCCGCGCCCAATCGAACCATAAAGATACTGTTCCCGATCAGGTAGCGGCGCCAAAGGCGGCGCGGCTCGTTCACCAGCCGGAAGATCCATTCGCTGCGCAGCGCGCGAATCCATGCCGGGGCACGGGGTTTTTCCTTCGAGACAAAATCGAGCAATCCTCCGACGCAAATCGCGGAACACCCTTCATCCCGCATCAGATATTTCGCCGTCCAGATTTCCTGTCGCGGCGATCCCATCGCCACCAGAACGAGGTTCGCACGTTTGTCCGCGATATCGGCCAGCACCGCACGGGACTCATGCTCACTCAGAAACCCGTGATGCGCGCCGACATAGGCATGCTGAGGCGCGACCTGCCGGAACGCCTCGAGTGCACGCTCGGCAACCCCGGCACCCGCACCCACCGCATAGATACGGAAATGATGCCGGGTCTCGCGCAAGAAGGCGGGAATGAGATCGGTTCCGTTCAGATTGTCCGGGAAAGATTTGCCATGGAGAACGACCGATGCAATTCCGACCCCGATACCATCGTTAAGGATAAGGCCACTCTTGAGAATCTCGCCAAGGCCCGGATTTTTCGCGGTCTGGTTTGACACATGCGCGTTGAGAAACGTAATGAGGCGCGGTTTCGAGCGGCTGAGATGATCGTCCATCACCGCGACGGCCTCGGCTCGGGTTGCCACAAGGACGGGGAAACCCAGAATGTCCCGCGTACGCGCCTCCGTGTGAACGGATGCCACAGTCTGATCAATCGTTGCAGCTCTTTGGTTCATTGGTATATCTACTCAGAACACATATTGGATCGCGTCATGTTTCTCGGCACCACACCGGACGATGTTTACCGCAATCGCTTTCGGCTCAAGCGCTTCGCCCGTTTTCTCGGTATCGCCGACGAGATTATCGCAGCCAATGGCAGCTGCAAAATCATCGACATCGGCGGCCGTATGGAACACTGGGCCGCGCTTTCGGATCTCTGGCAAGACAAAAAAATCGAAGTCACCCTGGTAAATCTCGACACTGAGACAATTACCGAGCCACGCTTTGAAAGTCTTGCGGCTGACGCCCGTGATCTGTCGCGATTTGGAAACAACGCTTTCGATCTGGTTTACTCCAACTCGGTCATCGAGCATGTCGGTCAGTGGGCCGATCAGAAAAAAATGGCGTCCGAAGCCCGGCGCGTTGCGCCCCGGCATTTCATTCAGACGCCGAACTACTGGTTTCCGCTCGAACCGCACTTCAGAACGCCTTTCATTCACTGGCTTCCCGAACCCTGGCGCATCGCGATTGTTCGTATCCATGCGTGTGGTTTCTATCCAAAGGCAAAAAATGTCGACGAGGCGCGGAGCATTCTCGACGACGCCAAACTATTGGACTTCTCCGCGATGCAGTCCCTTTTCCCCGACTCTTTCATCGAGCGAGAACGAGTCGCGCTTTTGACCAAGTCTCTTATCGCCATCCGATAAAACGGCATCGGCTCAGAACGCATTGCGCCGGCGCATAACCTCCAAACAGGTCAGCACCGCGATCTTGAGATCGAGAAACAGACTCCAGTTGTTGATGTACCAGAGGTCGTATTCGACCCTTGTTTTCATCTGTTCGACCTGAAGAATCTGGCCGCGATATCCATGCACCTGCGCCCACCCGGTGATGCCGGGCTTGACATGGTGGCGCAGCGCATACTCCGAGAGCAGATCGCCATACTGATGATCATGCGCGACGGCATGCGGACGCGGCCCGACACAGGACATGTTGCCGGCAAGCACATTGAAAAGCTGCGGCAACTCATCGATGCTCGAGCGGCGAAGCAGCGCCCCCACCCGTGTCACGCGCGCATCGCGCGGCTGCGCCTGCTGAATGACCGGTCCGTCTTCCATCACGGACATCGTCCTGAATTTGAAGATCGCGAACTGTTTTGAGTTGAAGCCCGTGCGGCGCTGCCGGAAAAGCACCGGTCCCGGAGAATCCAGCTTTATCGCAAGCGCCACGATCGCCATCAGCGGCGACAATACGATCAATGCCAGCGTGGCTCCGAAAATATCGAGCATACGTTTGAAGAACTGTTCGATGCGAAGCAGCGGACCACGCTGCATTTCGACCGTGAGCGAATGCTTCAAGGTATTGGCGGGATTTTGAAGGAGCGCACGGATAGAGCTATCGGGGAGGAGCTGCACGGGCAACGGCGATGACCGCAAACGGCTTCTTATAAAGTCCAGCCTTGCGGTTTCGCGCCACGGCAATGCAAGCACGATCTCTTCGGCGTCGTGGTCCCTGGCCATCGCCATCGCCGCTTCGACCAATTGCTCGTCAAAATCCGCGATCGTCATGTTTGGGGTTTGATGGTCATCGAGCTGAACGCGGCCCACCTCCGAAAATCCATAGGACCGAAGTAGTTTTGGCCCTTCCAGGGCCAGTAATTCGTCGGCCTGGCCAAGCAGCACCACCCGCCGTCCCCCCATTTTCCCGCTAGCCGAAGCACGCGCGACGATCCATTTCGCGTTAACGCGCCAGAGCGAGATCAAAACGAGAGCAAGCAGGGAAAAACAGATGATCGAGCCGCGCGAGAAATCAGCGCCCACCTTGAACAAGAAAGCCAGCAGCGACAAAAGAAGGCCAACGACCGACCACACCACAACCACGCTCCGCAGATCGCTCTTCCGCGCAAGCAGCGATGACAGCGAATAGAACCCGATCGAGTGAGCGATCAGAACATACAGGAGCGCGCCGATGAGGCCCGCGCCCAAAAGAGCGCTGACATTTCCAAAGCTGGAATTGACCGCAAGCTGATATCCGGCCCCGCCAACGAGGCTCGCCAGCAGTATCAAAAATGCGTCGATAGCTGCCGAAACATATCGGAAGCCCGATACGGATATACCGCGCTTTACAGCACTTGGGCCTCGGACGAATGTCGCGGGGAAACGGGTATGCTGCAAAGCAGCTCCGAACCCTGTTTGGTCATCATTTGCTAACAAACTCATGTACTTGCTTCACACGCCATAATTCTTTAACGAAATTTTAACTATACAATATACGTGCAAAGCCGCTCTAAGTTTGGCGTATTAAGTTTGACTTTAGTCTTATATTTACCCTTCAGGACGGTTCCCGGACATTAAGGTCTCGTTGACCGCAACAGCGCTACCGTTTGCCCGTGGTTTGGTGGAGCGCGTCCATGTTTCTCAGCTTTATGACAGCCTCGATGGCCGGAATCCTGATCAGCCAGAGCGCCCGCGTCTGGCTTCTTTTCGTGATTGTCGTCGGTGCCATGTTTGTTGCGCTGGCCGCCGGATGGAATGCGGAGGCGAGCATCGGCCAGATCGTCGGACACGCGCTCATGATCGGGATTGCGATGCAGGTTGGATATGGGCTTGGCCTGTTCGGCAGCGTTGCCTTCAGATCGCGACAGGCGATCGCGAGTCGTTCAATCGAGACCCGCTTCTATTCAGGGCGCGGATCGGACCAGAAAGATACCGCCCGCCGATAGACGGCTGCTGCAACGCTGCCGCACACGGCACCCATCGATTTGAAAACAAAATCGAGTATGCGTGGGTGCCGGTCTATAGTGAGCACTTGAAGTGTCTCCAAAATCGCCGCTGCACACACGATCAAAGCCAGAATCAGGATCGGTCGGCTCGGATAAACCAGGCTGAAAAGCAAACTCAGCGCCGCAAATGCCACAAGATATTCGCGGTGGGCACTCGCCAAATGAGGCCGTAGCCCGATCGGTGAAAGAGTGGCGAAGGCAATAAAGGCCAGGCAACACCACGCAATCGCTATCAGCGATATTCGTTTTAACGTCATGTCCCGTGAATAGACGCCCAAAATCCCAAACACCTCATGCAGCCATCGATTCTTGAATTACACATATGCTATGCAACTCACGACGGATTGACCAGTTGCATCAGGAGGCGTTTGCCTGACAGTAATCCCGGACCCGATCCTGAGGTTAGCGCGCAGCCATATGGTTAACAGAACTCACGCATGAACGAGCGACGGCACTTCAGCAGAATACGCATAAACCGCCCTGCGATGTTCTCGTTTGAGGGGCAGCGTGGATTGCCAGCCTGCCTGGTGCAGGACATCACCGGCGAGGGCGCGAAGCTCGCTTTGGATGGCGTGAAGGTTTTCCCGCTGCACTTCGATCTGCACTTCGATGCTCTTTCGATCGGCCGGAAATGCCAAGTCGTGTGGTCGAGCGGATATATCGTCGGCGTAAAATTCCAGTCGAGCTTTAAGCTTCGCGGATAGGCAAGGTCTCGTTGAAGGCGCGGCGATGCAATTCCTCGGTTTCGGCCAGCGTACCGTCGACATCGAACAGGATGGCGCGAAATTGCCTCACGACGTTTCCGCTCCTGCTGAGGTCAGCAGCATGACCGGCTGCCTTCCGCCGCCGCGCGAATGGCCGCGATGTTGGTGTAATACGCTTCCGGCGTTCCCCCGCGAAACACCGCCGATCCCGCGACGATGGTATCAGCACCCGCAGCCGCGACCTGCGCGGCGATTTCCGCATTGACGCCGCCATCGACCTCCAGCCGGATTGGACGATCGCCGATCATGGCGCGAATGCGCCGGATTTTCTCCAGTTGCGAGCGGATAAATGACTGACCTCCAAATCCGGGATTGACGCTCATCACCAAAATCAGATCGAGCCGGTCGAGCACATGTTCCAAAACCTGTTCCGAGGTCGCCGGGCAGATTGTTGCCCCGGCTTTCTTGCCCAGCGTGCGGATTGCTTGAAGCGAACGATCCAGATGCGGTCCCGCCTCGGCATGCACCGTGATAACGTCCGCCCCCGCCTTGGCGAAGGCTTCGAGATATGGATCGGCCGGCGCGATCATCAGATGCACGTCGAAGATCTTTTTCGTGCGCGGCCGGATCGCCTTGATGACATCGGGTCCGAAACTGATGTTGGGCACGAAATGCCCGTCCATCACATCGCAATGAATCCAGTCCGCGCCGGCGGCATCGATGGCGGCGACTTCATCGCCGAGCCGCGCAAAATCGGCCGACAGGATGGACGGGGCAATAACGATCGGCGCAGTTATCAAGTCAGGATTTCCTTTCGATCTTCAATCGCTCGACCGACGCCGTTTGAGGCGTTGAAAACACCCGGCTGGCGAGCACGTCTTCCGCTTCGATCGTTTTGATGTCGTTGGCTGTCAGAACGCGGTCGGGATCCGATATCAGACGGTTGGCCTGTCGCAGCCGGATGCGATCCAGCGCGTTGCGGATCGAGCGGGCGTTGGAAAACAAGGGCTGGGTTTTACGCAGCGGGATATAGCGAACGAACGCTTCACGCGCGGCGTCGCTGAAACGATAATTCTGATCATGCAGCATCAGCTGGGAAATCGCGAGCAGTTCGTCGTCAGCGTAATCGGGGAAATCGATGTGATGAGCGATGCGCGAGCGAAAGCCCGGATTGCTGGCGAAGAACTTGTCCATACGTTCGCCATAGCCGGCAAGGATCACGACAATGTCCTCGCGCTGGGATTCCATCACCTGCAATAAAATCTCGATGGATTCCTGCCCGTAGTCGCGTTCGTTGTCCGGGCGATGCAGATAATAGGCTTCGTCGATGAACAGCACGCCGCCCATCGCGCGCTTGAGGACTTCCTTGGTCTTCGGAGCGGTGTGTCCAATGTACTGGCCGACCAGTTCATCCCGCGTCACCGACACGACCTGCCCGCGCCGCACGAAACCGAGCCGATGCAGGATACCCGCCATCCGCAACGCGACGGTGGTCTTGCCGGTGCCGGGATTGCCGGTGAACGACATATGCAATGTCGGCGTTTCGCTTGTCAGTCCCATCTTCTTGCGGATGCGCTCGATCAGAAGCAGCGAAGCGATTTCGCGAATCCGGGTCTTGACCGGGCGCAGGCCGATCAGTTCGCGATCGAGCTGCACGAGAATCTCGTCGATGCCGACGGATTCGAGCTCCTCGCGAAGATTGATGCTGTCAGTCATTGGCGATTGCCCGGCCCGGTCTGTGAACCCTGAAAACGCGGCAAGATATTCTCGCGCCCCGGAAGAAAGAGGCTCCGCCGCCGGTGGCATGGCGACGGAGCAGTACATCCGGGCTTTGTCGCGCGACGGGGAGGTTCGATCGTGCGTGCGCCGGGATGGTGTCGCTATTCGCGGTATCGCTGACCCTCCGGCCGATCGGTGGCGTAGGCCTGCGTCGTGTAACGGACGTTGCGGCCCACCACCTCCTGGCGTTCGAGTCTGAAGCCGGGTTCTGTTTTCGGCCGGTTGACGATGAACGAAATCCTCACCGACTCCCAGCCGTGACTGGAATCGAACCCGCAGATGCGAATGTAGCGGTCGCCATAGACACGACGGCACTCCGTCAATTCCATCATCACGCCGGCGGCATCACGAAGATCGAACATCGGCAGACCCCACATCTCCCAATAGGTGTTGCGGGGGTGAGGATCGTCGGTGAACTCGATATTCACCGCCCATCCCTTGGCGAGGCAGAACTGCACCTGCTTGGAAATCTGTTCGTCGGTGAGGTCCGGCAGGAACGAGAAACAACCCTGAGTAATTCGCATTGTGATTCTCCTTATGCCGAGACGCTGACGGCGGGAACGAAATCCGGCATGTCGGTCGACTCGTAGTTGAACGACACGTCTTTCCAGACCTCGAGGGCCTGCTTGAGCGGCGTGCACGTGGTCGCTGCTTTTGCGAGAATCTCCGGTCCTTCGTGGAGGTAATCGCGGCCTTCGTTGCGCGCGAGGATCATCGCCTCGAGCGCGACGCGGTTGGCGGTCGCGCCGGCCTGGATTCCCATCGGATGACCGATGGTGCCGCCGCCGAACTGCAACACCACGTCCTCGCCGAGCAGGCTGAGAAGCTGATGCATCTGTCCGGCGTGAATGCCACCGGATGCGACCGGCATCAGCTTGTTGAGGCTGGCCCAGTTCTGATCGAAGAAGATGCCGTGTTCGAGCTGCATCGGATTGAAGTCCTCGCGGCAGATATCGTAGTAGCCCTTCGTGGTGGCCGGATCGCCTTCCAGCTTGCCGACCACGGTGCCGGCATGGATGTGATCGACACCGGCCAAGCGCATCCATTTGGCGATCACGCGGAACGATACGCCGTGTGCCTTCTGCCGCGTGTAGGTCGAGTGACCGGCGCGATGCAGATGCAGGATCATGTCGTTGCGGCGCGCCCATTTCGCCATCGACTGGATCGCTGTGTAACCGATGACCAGATCGATCATGACCACGACCGAACCGAGCTCCTTGGCGAACTCCGCGCGCTCGTACATGTCTTCCATCGTGCCGGCGGTGATGTTGAGATACGTTCCCTTGATCTCGCCGGAGACGGCCTGCGCCTTGTTGACGGCCTCCATGCAATAGAGAAACCGTTCGCGCCAATGCATGAAGGGCTGCGAGTTGATGTTCTCGTCATCCTTGGTGAAGTCGAGACCGCCTTTGAGCGCTTCGTACACCACGCGGCCATAGTTGCGGCCTGACAGGCCGAGCTTCGGCTTGACTGTCGCGCCCAGCAGCGGACGCCCGAACTTGTCGAGCCGTTCGCGCTCGACCACGATGCCGGTCGCCGGGCCCTGGAAGGTTTTCACATACGCCACCGGAAAACGCATGTCCTCAAGGCGCAGCGCCTTGAGCGGCTTGAAACCGAACACGTTGCCGATGATCGACGCCGACAGATTCGAGATCGAGCCGTTCTCAAACAGATCGAGATCGTAGGCGATGTAGGCGAAATACTGCCCGGGCGCGTTGGGCACCGGATCGACGCGGTAACATTTTGCGCGGTACTTCTCGGCGGCGGTCAGCCGGTCGGTCCACACCACGGTCCATGTCGCGGTCGAGGATTCGCCCGCGACCGCAGCCGAGGCTTCGATGGGATCGACGCCGTCCTGAGGCGTGACGCGAAACAGCGCGATAACGTCCGTGTCCTTCGGCACGTAATCAGGCTCCCAATAACCCATCTTCTTGTATTCCATGACGCCGGACTTGTAGCGATCCTTGCCGGTGATCGTTCCTGTATGCGTGTTCATGTGCTCGTCCTTGTTGTGCTGACCGCCGCGTCCAATCGACTGCGGACTCACGCGGCTGCGGTTGCAATGTCCCCAATTCGCGGATCGAGAGCTCCCGCGCGATAACGTTTGGCCATTTCGGCCAGCGGAATAACCTTGATCTTCGACGCATGACCGGCTGTGCCGAATTGCTCGAAACGCTCGCGGCAAAGATCACGCATCGCATCCATCGCCGGTTTGAGGAATTTGCGCGGATCGAATTCGGCCCTGGTCTGCGCGGCGACCTTGCGGAACGCCGCGGTCATCGCCAGACGGCAGTCGGTGTCGATGTTGACCTTGCGAACGCCGTGCTTGATGCCGCGCGCGATCTCCTCGACCGGCACGCCCCAGGTCTGCGGCATCTCGCCGCCGAAGGCGTTGAAGATATCCTGCAATGGCTGCGGCACCGAGGACGAGCCGTGCATCACCAGATGGGTGTTCGGCAGCCGGCGGTGAATTTCCTCGACCACGTTCATCGCCAAGATGTCGCCGTCCGGCTTGCGCGAAAACTTGTACGCGCCGTGCGAGGTGCCCATCGCGATGGCGAGCGCATCGACCTTGGTGGCGCGGACGAAATCGACGGCCTGATCCGGATCGGTCAGAAGCTGATCGCGGCTGACCTCGCCTTCGACGCCGTGGCCGTCTTCCTGCTCGCCGCCGCCATGTTCGAGCGATCCGAGCACGCCCAGCTCGCCCTCAACCGACGCGCCGATCCAGTGCGCAATATCAACGACGCGGCGGGTGATATCGACATTGTATTGATAGTCCGCCGCCGTCTTGGCATCGGCCTTGAGCGAGCCGTCCATCATCACGGAGGTGAAGCCGTGCTTGATCGCGGTGGCGCAGGTCGATTCCTCGTTGCCGTGATCCTGATGCATGCACAGCGGGATATGCGGATACATCTCCTCGAGCGCGTCGATCATCTTTGCCAGCATGATGTCGTTGGCGTAGGACCGCGCGCCGCGCGAGGCCTGCATGATGACGGGCGCGTCAACCTTGTCCGCCGCCTCCATGATGGCGAGACCCTGCTCCATATTGTTGATGTTGAACGCGGGCACGCCGTAACCGTATTCGGCGGCGTGATCGAGCAACTGTCTCAGTGTAATGCGTGCCATGTCGGTACCCTCAAACCTTGGTGTCTTGCCTGGATGTCTTCAGGGCATTGACGCCCGGCAGTCCGCGCCCCTCGAGCCATTCCAAAAACGCGCCGCCGGCCATCGAGACGTAGCTGAAATCCTTCTCGACGCCCGCCGCGCAGAGCGCTGCGATGGTGTCGCCGCCCCCGGCGACGGTCAGAAGCTGTCCTGATTTCGTCAGCCGCGCGGCCTCGCGCGCGAGCGCGAATGTCGAGCGGCCGAACGGCTCGGTCTCGAACGCGCCGACCGGCCTGT
>DASWQB010000438.1:0-16129 GCA_036398335.1 Afipia sp.
GGCTGGCGGAAGCGGCAACCATGCTCTCCTCGGCGGGCTATACAATCAAGGCTTACAATACTGTTGTGGCCGCCATGGAAGTCGAGATCTCAAGCAAACGCAACGGCGTTCATCTTACCGAACAGCAGGCGCTGTCCGCGCTTTCGAACATTGCGAAGCGCAAGCGGCGGAGAGAATCCGGTGTGCAGTCTCGCATCGACGCGATCATGGCCGCTGGGCGCGGAGACAAACGCGCCAAACGTATTCGTACGGAAGTTCAGAAGCGTCTCAAGGCCACTAGTGAACAAGCGGCGGCGCACTATTATGACCGCGTGAACCATTACTTGGATAAGTTCGAAGCCACTTTCCGCATTTCGAAATTTTCGAACAGTATGGCCGGCAACGTTGGTTCGATCGATTACGGTCTGATTGTTCGCGGACACGCTGTTGCGCGTGGTCGCGGACGTGGCACTGGCGCAGAACCAAATTTCAAGAATACGCTTTCAACAGGTGACAAGACAACGCTTGCGCTTGCGTTCTTTTTGGCTGGACTTGACCGCGAGACAGCGCTTGCAGACCGGGTCGTCGTATTTGACGATCCAATGAGTAGTCATGACTCGCATCGCAAGGTGCGTACGATGGAGTTTATGCAGGAACTCTGTGGACGTTGCGCACAGCTGATTGTCATGTCGCATGACGAGCATTTCCTGCGCATGGTCAAGTCCCGCTGCACTGGCACGCCTCACGTCGCGTATGAAATCAAGTACGATGGGGCGGAAAACTGGTCACAAGCATCGGTCGTAGACCTCGATGAGCTTTGCCAGAACGAATACACAAAACAGGTGGCAACGCTGGCGGACTTTTACGATTCAAGCGCAGGCGATCCGCTATTGATTGCACCGATCGTACGCAAAGTGTTGGAAACCTATATGCGGCGGACGTACCCAGCATATTTCCACGCGACGATGAACCTTGCGCCGATCATTACGGCAATTAAGGCTGCGGGACCGTCGCATCCCTCCTGGGATGATGTCGGCGCGTTGGAAGCATGTAATAGCGCGACTAAGGATGAGCATCATGGGGACGACGCAAGCATTACACCAGCGGCTCCGATAGACTCGGACAACCTGCGCGGCACCGTGCGCGATTGTCTCGAACTCGTACATGCGCGAGTCTCGCAAACACCCGTTCTGGCAACCGGAACGTAAGCTAGCGAGGTTGTGCTAACGGCTGCAGAAGGTCGCGGACCAATCATACATGAGAGGGCGAGCATTGGTTGTTTGGTCAACGGTAACCGCCATATTTGTTGCATCTCCTGCTGACTCCTTGCTCGCCGGAGCTTTAATACAACTGATAAGCTTTCGAGTGAAAGCTTATCAGTCCACGGCAAGTTGCGCTCAAATCGGAGGTCAAACCGCAACATTAGCAAGTGGTGTTCAGCCGAATGCCTCGCCACATAGTGCAGATCGAACCTTGTCTCCAAAAGCGGTCTCCGGGAAACGGGAGTTTTCTAGAAATTGATTGGAGATTCCCGAGAATATTCGCGTCGGAAGTTTAGCAACTAAGGGGCTAGAGACCGAAGGCACCATGAAAAGCCTGCCATTGGCGAGCCTTTCAAGATCGAAACGGGAGCAATCTCCAAAAGCCACACTGGCTGGCTGGCGAGGCAGTTCTGATCGCGCCGGTCTCCCCGTCAATTCCCTGTAAACAGGGAATTTTTAGGGAAATTCGCGATTTCTGAGCGAGACTGCATGTATATCGCGTTTAAAAGGCGCGGCATTACGGCAATAATTGCAGAACTCCCTAGTAATTAAGTAGGGAAATTATTTCGAAAAACAGGGATCAGATTTTGATTTAACAGGTGCCACAGCTGGACGTAGCCATAGCTAGTCCTAATGATACAAGATCAATTATCCCAAAAAATCATCTTTCAAGAGAAATAGCTTCTAAAGCAAAGCTTACGACACGCCGACAACGCTTTTTTCGCCGATGCCTATTCAACGCAGCTACGCAATATCTTAAGAGACGTTGTCATGACATCCTGACGCATTTGCTCCGTCCCATCTGGCGCACGGCAGCCATCCTGATCGCATCCGTATTCCTGCGGCGGAATTTCCTACATCAGTAGCCAATATATGGGTATCTGACGCACTGACAATTCCTGGAACCCGCTTGACTCTATCGAATACTTCGTCGCTCCCCATCTTACAGTGGGCTTCGATTATCGTTACGTTCGGCTCGGACACCTTCGGGATTCCGGCGTACACGCGCAATGTCTATTTATTGGCAATCGGCGCGAATAGCGTAGCGAGCACCAACGCCGTTTCCATCGGCTACATGGCGAGCGCTTCAGCAAACGGATCTGTCGCTATTGGCAACACTCCATTGCAAACGCAGCAACCCTGTTTCGTTTGGCCGGGCTGGCAGCGAACGAAAACTTGTGAACATCGCGGCAGGCACGGCGTCTTCGACCAGCACAGACGCTGTTAAATGTTCCCACGGGAGGATCGGACTGGAAACAACACTGGCAAGCATAGCTAGTGTTTTACCCGGAGCGCACCCTTTCAAATTCTGTCCAAAGGGCTTCGGTATATTTGCCTTTCCAAGCAGCATAGTAATTTGCTTCCAGCAACTTCTCTGCGAACTCTTTCTGGTTCGGCCTTAGTATCGTCATTCCCTTCTGCTCAAGCTCCTGGATGCCCTGCTTATCGCTCTCCACGGTGGCTACACGCACCCTCTCCGCACCCTGGTTCAACTCCTCCTGTACGGCGTTCTGATACTTGCCTAATCGTTGCCAGATGCCTGGATTCATGGTGAGCCAGAGACCCTCCCATTGATGCCCGGTTAGTGAATAATACTTGGTGACTTCGAAGAATTTGGCTGTCAGATGGAAGCTCACAGGTCCTTCCATTCCGTCGATTAATCTGGTCTGAAGAGCAGAATATATTTCTGAAAAATTCATCGCTGTCGGCGCCGCTCCCAGGGCCCGCCAGAGCGAGACGTTGACGGGACTCACGGCGACCCTGATTTTCAGGCCTTTCAGATCATTGACCGTGCGTACGGGGACAGTATGCGTTGCGGTGTTTCTCATGCCGATGTCCCAGATCTTGTCCATAGGAACCAGCCCGACGCCTCTCAGGTCTTGCCTGATAATGTCTCCCATTTTTCCATCGAGCGCGCGCCAGGCACTTTCGTAGCTCCTGAAGGCATAACCCAGTGCGCTTATTCCTGCTGACGGCGAGATATTTCCAAGAAGGCTCGCAGCGAACAAGTAGCCATCGACCGCTCCATTTCGAACCAAGCTGATCATTTCCGACCCCGCCCCAAGTTGACTGCTTGGAAACACAGAAACGGAAACCGCGCCATCCGTCCTTTTCAGAATAATCTCCGCGGCCTTGACCATTTCCAAATTCATAGGGCTTGTCGCCGCTCCATCATGCCCTATGCGCAGCTGGAATTCGGCCGCGTGAGTACGACGCGCGTTTAATCCAATGGCAAGCGCTGCCGAGGCCACCGATAAAGCCAGTTCACGCCTAGTAATCATGTTGCTCTCCTCCCAGAGAATTATTTTGTCGAGCTTTTGGCTAGAGCCGTATTGTTGAAAAGGCTGGGACCGCGGCAACAACGACAAGTCCCAAAAGCAGCGCAGCGAGATAGATCATCAACGGTTTAATTCCCTCGCGAGGGTCAACATCGGATATCGCACACGCGATGTAATAGCCGACCCCGAACGGCGGTGCGAAAAGGCCTATTCCCATCGAGAAGATGCAGATCACAGCGTAGTGGACCTCGTTGATCCCGAGCTGTTGAGCCAGCGGGAACATCAGAGGAGCGAACAGAACCATGGCCGGAAGGCCTTCCAGAACAGCCCCCAAAATAATGAAAACAACAATTGAGACTGCGATGAAGGTAATAGCGCCACCTGGTAGCGCACCAACGCTCTGGACAAGCTGCGTAGAAAATCCAGACTGAGTTAACGCGAACGCCATCGGTGTCACGCCACCCACGATCAGCATGATCGCGCCCGTCAGGGAAGATGCGCTCTTCAGGGCGCGCCACATCGGACGGCCCAAAGGCGATACACGTCCATGGCTCGCGAATATCGCGAAAATAACCGAATAAGCGACGCCGAGTGTTGCGACCTCGCTGGCGGTCGCGATTCCTTCTACGACGGCTGCTCGTATCAATATCGGAAGTGCCAAGGCCGGCATTGCCACTAGCAGAAGTCGACAAACGACCCTAGCAGAGGGCCGTTCAGCCACTCTAACATCCTGCTTCGCTTTAAGGAATACGACGCTCGCCAGCACAAGTCCCATAAAGATCGCTGGGATAATTCCACCTGCAAATAAATCACTGATAGAGACTGTCGTGACAGAACCGATCGCGATAAGCACAAGACTCGGCGGGATGGTTTCGGTTTGGACGCCGGTTGCCGCGAGAAGCGCCACCATTTCTCCCGGCTTTCCCCCACGACGCTTCATTTCCGGGAATAGCGCGGGCGCGACGGCAGCCAAATCCGCAGACTTGGAGCCCGAAATTCCAGAGATCAGAAACATTGCTATGATTAGCACATAGTCCAGTCCACTCCGCCTATGTCCAACAATCGCAGCCACGAAATCGATCATGGCCTTGGCCATGCCGGTAATCGTCAAGAGCGATCCGAGCAACACAAAGGCTGGAATGGACAGGAGAAGAGCTTGGCTCATCCCAGCTTCCATACGGCTTGGAACAATTGTAAGCGGTGCCCCTGATACGAATGTCAGATATGCAAACGCGCTTCCAAGAAACGCCATAGCGATCGGAAATCCCAATAAGATCGCGCCACCTGCAAGCAACCCGAAAAAAATCAGCAACTCGTAGTTACCGATCGTGTTGGCAAGACCGCTGAAAAGGTAAGCCATTGCAACGATAGAAACGACAATGACAAGCGCGCGCAGGAAGCTCGACGTATTCCAGATGGCCGCCAGACGCAAACCGGACAGGACGACGATCAGGCCCATACTCACCGGCAGCGCCAGACTCTTCCAAAAGTTCGAGATTTCAAGAGTCGGGCTGGATATGAACGCTTCATCCAGCGAATGATGGATTGCCGGATTAATGAGAAACACAAAAAGCAGAATCTCAGCCAGCGTCATCGCATGCGCGACGACACTGCGATTTTCCGGGCGAAAGGTTTCGGATAGACCCGACATGCGAATGTGTTCAAGACGGCCAGACGCTGCGACCGCACCAAGCATGCACATCCAGAAGAATACGAGGACGAGTAGCTCATCAGCCCAAATGATTGGACTATGAAAGACGTATCGCGAAACAACCGCGCACAGCACGATCACATTCAGGAGAATCAGGGCGGCGGCCGATGCGCTTTCAGTGATCGCCAAGATCCATCGGCCGATGTCAGCGAATGAACCTATTCCGGTCGAACCGAACTTCATGACCTTCGTGCTAATGATCGACATGGTGAGCGATCGTCAGGGCTGCTTGCCGGCCGGCATGCCAATCAAATGATCAAGGTTCCTCCAGAATATCTTCTCCTTGTCCTGATCTGATATCTCTGCCTCATCCACGACCCGAATTTGCTTTCGGTGGTGATAAACGTCGGTGTCCTTTTGATTGGCTTCGAACGGGTACCAATCGGTACCGAATATGATCCGGTCTGCCCCGATCTTATTGACTGCATCGGTGACAAACTCGGATATTGTAAACGATGTGTTGAAGAATACCTGCGAGTGCCTGCGCGCAAACTCCACGCACCTGTCAAAAAGTTCGCGATCCTTCTTGCCCATGTGACAGAGCACGATCGGCACCGCGGGAAACTCCTTTGCGATGCTGTCCAGGATGAGCGGATCGGCATAGTCCCATTCCGGCTCGTTTGATACCGAGCCAGCGAAGTCGCCAGCACAGTTGCGGCCCGCATGAATCAGAAGTGGCGCGCCTTTATAATGGTTGCACAGGCTGAATACCTCATGCATGTCCTTCAACGCGGCTTCCTGCGAATGAGGCCACCACTCTCCGCACCACACTTCCCCGATTCCTAAAAGGGAAAGATCTCGCAGTCCGTGCTCCAGCTCATCGAATGCAGCCTGCCGGTGCGTCGGAGACACGAACGGGGGCATGTAGCGGCCAAAATAAGCAAGTCCCTTAAGACGTTCTGGATGCCGGGCGACAATTTGCGCGACAGAGTCGTTGTCACAAACATGCGCGCCCGCCATGATCAAGCCCGCAGTTATGCCGAGCTTTCCCATGGCGTCGATGTATTCGTCAGATAGATCGGGAGGATGGCCGATGTCCTCCTCGCCTGGACGTTGCGACGCCGGCCAAAAGAAGCGCTTAAATTCCGGAACGCTTGGATCTGGTCTGGTCTCCCCTTCTTCGAGGTAATGCCAGCCCCGCGCCACACGAACCCACGGATGAACTTCCGAATCGAATATAGGCACCATTTATTTCCCACCCACTGTCGTTGCTTTGCGCAAACGTTCGCACTTCGTTAACCCGATTTCTCGATATGGTCAATGCAATTGCTGAGCGTTGTTCCAATAGCCGTCAATCGAGAGCGAAACTTCGCGTCTTTATATGGACGACAGAATTTTGCTGCCGCAATATTTGGGCTGCGTTCCATCTGCAATATGAACGTTATAGCCCTCATTAAGCTCGAATTCCGGGCAGCCACATGTGGTATTGCGCATCGCTGGGCCATCCATGGCCGCTCCGGCCACTCCCTCCAGCTGGCTGACAGAGAGGGCACCCTCTAAGAGCGGACATTAAAAATTCCCAATATTTGTGCTAACGATTGCATTAATATATTGCCGCATGTAGGAGTCTCCTTGGCTTGGCGATAGGGAGACCGGCCATTTCCGAAATATGCTGGAGAAGCTTCTGATGTCGGTCGTACTTCTTACTGATTACGCTTGGCCTGACACCACGATCGAAAGAGACATCATAGAGTCAGCCGGCTTCCAATTCGTGGCAGGACCCGCGCGCGCCATGCCTCCTGAAGACATCGAGGCGCTGGTCGCTCAGAACGATCCTGCAGCGATAATGACCTGCTGGGCCGAGGTTACGGCAGCAGCAATTTCCAGTTGTTCGAAGCTTGCGATCATTGCGCGAATGGGCGTCGGTCTCGATAACATAGACCGCGCTGCCGCTGCGGCGGCAAATGCGGTCGTGACGAATGTTCCTGACTACTGTGTGGAGGAGGTCTCCGATCACGCGGTCGGGCTATTGTTGTGCTGGGCTCGCGGTATCCATACCCTGGACAACGAGTCAAAAGCAGGCCGCTGGAATGCCGATACAGCCCATCTGGTGCGGGTCCGTGATTTAACAATTGGCATTGTTGGTTTTGGCCGCATGGGCCGAAGAACCGCCGCAAAGCTGCGCCCTTTCGGTGTCCGGATGCTTGTTTGCAGCGAGCCTCCCCTCGGAGAAATCGACGCCGATATTGACATCGTGGACCTGACAACACTCGTCAGCCAGTCAGATGTTATTATCTTGCACCTGCCTTTAACGCCCAAAACGCGGGATCTTTTTGGCGAGTCGCTCTTTGCAAAGACAAAGCCGGGAGCGCTGCTTATCAATGTCAGCCGCGGAGGACTCATCGATAATAAAGCGCTTCTTGATGCCTTAGATCGTGGACATCTCGGTGGCGCGGCTCTTGATGTCGTCGACGGTGAACCACATCCGCCGCAGGCCGTCATTGGACATCCCAAAGTTATTGCAACGCCTCACGTCGCGTTTTCATCCGGGGCATCGATCATCGAATTGCGCCGGCGCGCAGCTGAAGAGGTCGTCCGGGTCTTGAGAGGCGAGCCGGCCCATTACCCCAGCCCTTTGCCAGCCTCCGGTGTCCAAGGCCGCAGCTCAATAGTGGATTCGAAAATTACCCGCTTTCGACGGAACATACTGTAAACAGCCAGGACAGGAGAACGACCTGGAATTTCGGGCTCTAAAAATGGGAAAACTATAATAACTTCATCTCATGGTGTTGGGGCTGCCCATGCTAGGTTCTGCTTGTTCTAGGGGAAAGTTGCATCGGGGACTATCAGCGTGTCCGAATTACGCATAGGCTGAATCGCCGCTATCGGGATACCCTGACACAGGGTATCTTAGAACGGATCGGCTGGGACATAATGGAACGGACTTCACATAAGATTGCCCCAACGCGACCAATAACGATCAAGGATGTTGCCAAGCAACTAGGGGTCTCTCCGTCGACGGTTGCCCGCGCAATGGTTGATCATCCTCGAATCAGCACTGAGATGAAAGCGCTGGTGCATAAAACCGCCAGCAAAATGGGGTACGTTCTCAACAGTCCTGCACGGAGTATGCGTGGAGGGTCCAGCAATCTTATTGGACTCGTCATTCCAGACGTACAGAACGACTTCTATTCGTCGATTGCCAGCACTCTTTCGCGCTTACTCGAGGACAATAATTTTCAGCTGGTACTGTCCATCTCGAATGACAGTCCAGATCGTGAGGCCGCACAGATTGCATCTCTCGTTAGCGCCCGCGTCGCTGGCATTATTATAGTTCCGACTGCTACGCCACAGAAAGCCACGCGTAACTTCCTCGCCAGGACAAAACATGTCCAGCTTCTTAGGCGAATTCCGGATCTGCGCAGCGACTGGTTTGGACTCGCCGATGAGGGCGGAATTCGCAGTGCCACACAACATCTAATTGCATTTGGACATCGGCGGATTGCCTATATTGGCGGTCAAGAAACACTGACCACCGGTAAAGCCCGTTTGAAAGGATTTCGCTCCGCTCTGAACGCAGCGAAGTTGGAAATTCCTGCCCGATTTATTGAAATAGGGCCCCCAGGTATCGCCAGCGGCTTTGATTCCATGTCGCGCCTTCTTACGCTTAAACATAGGCCGACAGCAGTTGTGATGGGGTCGGTCGGTTCAACGCTTGGGGCGCTCGCAGCCTGTCGTGCAAACCACATCCGTACGCCGGCTGATATATCGATCGTCGGTTTTGGTGATGCGCCTGCATTTGAATGGTGGGGCGACGGCCTTTCTACACTGAGCTTCCCTGTTGTAGATTTGGCAATCGACAGCGCTTCCTGGTTAATCAAACGAATAAAGCAGGGTGAAGATGCCGGCGTTGGTCGAGAGTCCGTTCACGGATGCTCACTGGTCATCCGTGCCAGCACAGCCAAGCCAAGCCGTCTCAAGAGCTAGTCAATTCACCGTGATATATTGTCTTGCTATCACGCATGGTTTTGCGCTGCGTCATCTCCACCGGCCAAGGGTCGCAACCGTAGCCAAACTGCCTCCGTTTTAATTTGCCGAACGTGGTCGAGGTCTCATTTTATTTAAATGGTGCGCCTGTACGTTTGAACCCGAAGCCGCGTCGGCATGCACTCATAGGCTTGTGCCGTGTGTCCGCCAGCCGAATGACTGTCCGACCATTTCCTCCCTACTTGAATGCGAGCCATTGGCCTATCGGCAGGCATTTTCCTGCCATGGCCCGTCAACGCAGAGCCAACTTGCTCGGAGCTTCCATGTGATCACGCACCTCTCATGGGGGTACTAGACTTTCGGTGTTTTTGTAACGGTCTTCCCTTGACGATGAAGACAGGAGTGACCTAATGTGCGCAAACGATAGCGCAAAACATATGGCGCTTGCCATAATGGCTTTAAAGCAAAAAATAATCGGAATTTTCAAGCATGCTGCTAGTTCGCTTTGAGCACGAGCGACACACGGGATATGGCCGGATCGATGGAGATGATCTTATCCATCTGACCGGACCATCCTTCGATCAAACGACTGAAACAGGCCTCAGAACCAGATTATCCGATGCCCGATTGCTCGCGCCAGTCGCAGCGCCGCGGATTTTTGGAACAGCCTTCACCTCCCGATCTCAGCTTGCTGCGCTCGGAAAGCAAGCTCCCACGCGTCCCTTTATATTCATGAAGCCGCATACCTCAGTTATCGGCCCCGGCGATCCCATCGCTTACCCAAGGCAAAGCACGATGGTTGATTTCGAGGGCGAAATTGCAGTGGTGATCGGCAAAAAATGCCGAAATTCGGCGGCCTCGCAAGCCATGTCTTTTGTCTTCGGATACACATGTTGCAACGACGTCAGCGAGCGCACCATTCAATTTGATGAAATGAAATATGGCGCACTGTTTCTTGGAAAGGCCATCGACACGTTCTGCCCGCTGGGACCGACGATTAACACGGACATCGAACTCTCGAGTCTAGTGATGAAAACGTATCTCAACGGAGAAATACGACAAGAAGCCGGTGCAGACGATTTCGTATTCGGTGTCGCCGACATCATCACCTATTTGAGTGCTGCTATAACCCTGCTACCCGGCGACGTGATCCTTATGGGAAGTCCTGCCGGCTACGGCGAGATTAAACCAGGCGATCGTATCGACGTCGAGATCGAAGGAATTGGCCGCCTGACGAATCCGGTGGTTGCCGAATAAAGTCACATCTCACAATATCGAGCGGCAACGCGCTAACGATTGCACAACCGCTTTTTACATGCTCTAGTAAATCAACAAATGGGTGTGAGCCTCCGCAAGACGGCATAGAGGAGTTGGAGTGGCGAGGGTTCTTCTGATCCAAGGTGATAGGTCCGTCGATGACAAGGTGTGGCTTCCTCCTAAAGAGCTGCACGACTTCGCGGCCATCTCGAATGCCAATCTCGAAATTTTGTCTGCCCGCACCAATTTCAGCACGAATGCGTCCTGTCAGCTTGGCCGGGTATTACGTTCAGGACGGTGAGAGCCATCTGATGAGGTCACGAATGTCAATGGCTATCGACGAGCCCTCCGCAACATCCCCTCTCCTGGTTTTTCTTCAGAATTCGGGATTGATATCGTCTCGGGACACAGTGTCGTTTGCTCCACTGACCGGCGGTGTATCGTCCGACATCTGGCGTGTCGTAGCAGGCAGCCGAACCCTTGTCGTCAAACAAGCACTTTCGAAACTTCGAGTTGCGAAGGATTGGGAGGCGCCGCTTTCGCGGAATGCCGCCGAGGTACTATGGCTGCGGAAAGTTCGCACGATTCTGCCGGATGCTGTCCCTGATGTTTTAGCACATGATCCGGAACTTGGCGCTTTTGCGATGGAGTTCCTGCCCTCAAGCGAGTTTCCAGTTTGGAAAGCTGAGCTGCAAAATGGCAACGCAGATCCGGACTTCTCATCTACGGTTGGCCGATCAATAGCCGCCATCCATTCAGCGACAGCAAACGATCCATCAGTTGCTGCGGCTTTCGCAAATGACGACGCTTTCCAAGCGTTGAGGCTCGATCCTTATTTGGAAGCAACGGCGGCAGCCCACCCTGCCCTTGCGCATGAACTCAGAAACCTTTCGGTTAGGACGATCAGAACACACCTCACCCTGGTGCATGGAGACGTTAGCCCGAAAAACATCCTAAAAGGGGCCAAGGGACCTGTCTTTCTGGATGCTGAATGCGCTTGGTACGGCGATCCTGCTTTTGATCTCGCGTTCTGTCTCAATCACCTGCTTCTCAAATGTGTGTGGGTGCCAGGCAAGACGGATGCATTCCTAAATTGTTTCGACGCGATGGCGGGGGGGTATTTCGAAGCGGTGGATTGGGAATCTAAGGATGAGCTAGAGAGCCGAGCTGCATCGCTGCTTCCGGCGCTATTGCTGGGCCGCATCGATGGCAAGTCGCCGGTTGAGTATATCACGACCGACGTCGACAAGGCGAAGGTGCGTAATTTTGCCAGCGACTTTCTTATTAAACATCCAAATCGCCTCGCGGAAATTCGCGCCGCATGGGCACAGGAGCTAAAAGCATGATTGATACCCGCATTACAAAAGTTCACGGACGGCGGGTCTGGGATTCGCGCGGGCGTCCGACTGTGGAAGTCGATGTCACCCTGAAATGCGGCGCGCGGGGACGAGCAATCGCACCTGCAGGTGCATCGATGGGAACAGGCGAAGCTGTAGATCTTCGGGATGGTGGCGCCCGCTTCAGCGGATTTGGCGTTGATCGGGCCATTCAATCAGTCAACGGAAAGCTGGCAACTCTTCTAGATGGACAAGATGCCCGCGATCAGGCGGCAATCGACCAGCGAATGATCGCAAGGGACGGCACGCAGAACCGGTCGGAACTCGGCGGCAATGCACTTGTTGCAACCTCGATGGCGGTCCTTCACGCCGCGGCCGCAGCCGCGAATGTTCCAATTTGGCGGTATCTCGCTGGCGATGGGCCGGTGCGCGTCCCGCTTCCGGAAATTCAGATTTTCGGAGGCGGCGCTCATGCGGCTCGCAGAGTCGATATCCAAGACTTTATGATTATGTGCCCCGCAGCGAGTTCATTCTCCGAAGCAATCGAGTGGACTGCAGAAGTTTATCGGGCAGCCGGCGAAATCTTGAAAACTCGAGGCAAGCTGCAGGGCGTTGCCGACGAAGGCGGCTACTGGCCTGTCTTTACCTCGAACGAGGAAGCGCTCGATACGCTGTGTGAGGCAATCCGGGCGACTGGATTACGGGCAGGCAAAGACATTGGAATCTCTCTCGATGTAGCGGCGTCGGAATTTGGCCGCAACGGTCAGTATCGGTTAGCTCTCGATGAACGTAGTCTGACTACGATTGAACTGATCGATATGCTCGGTGGATGGATCAAAAATTATCCGATCTTCTCGGTCGAGGACCCGGTGTCCGAAGATGATGAGAAGGGCTTCCAGCTTTTTACCGAGAGGTACGGTCAACAGTGTCAGATCATTGGAGACGATTTTCTTGTCACCAATACAGCGCGCATTAAGAAAGCGGCACAACAGAAATCCGTTACAGCGGTTCTAATCAAACCCAATCAGGTGGGTACAATCACCGAGACCCGTGAGGCGGTCGATGCGGCAAAGGCAGCCGGCCTCGGGACAATCGTGTCGGCTCGCTCCGGCGAGACGGAAGATGTCACGATCGTTCATCTTTCCGTGGGCTGGAACGCGGGTCAGTTGAAAGTCGGTTCATTTTCACGTTCTGAACGAATGGCAAAGTGGAACGAATGCCTGCGTATCGAGGAAGAGCTCGGAAGTGCTGCGGTGTTCGCAGGTTGGGGCGGACTTCGAATGTTTGGTCCATCACCAGCGGTATCGAACGGCTGACAGACGTGCATTTAAACCCGCATTAGCCGGTCGTCCGAGTTCTTTTCAACCTCTTCATGGCGTGTTTGAAACATCCAATGGTATCACTTTTAATCGCCATCGAACCACAGTGTGTACTCGCGTTGTATCAGCAAACTCATATAGAGCGTGTCGTGAATCCATGAGACGTCTACGCCGCATTAAAATACTTGCAACGCTTGGACCTGCATCTTCGGACGGCGCCGTAATCAGGCGTCTGTTCGAAGCCGGAGCCGACGTTTTTCGAATCAATATGAGCCACACCTCCCACGACAAGATGCGAGAGCTCGTAGCGACCATTCGCGAGGTGGAAAGCACCTATGGTCGACCGATCGGCATCTTGATCGATCTGCAAGGACCAAAGTTGCGCATAGGCGCATTCGCGGAAGGCTCAATCCAGCTTAAAAATGGAGACAACTTCATTCTCGATCAGGACAGCACGCCCGGCAACAATAGCCGTGTGCAGCTTCCGCATCCGGAAATTCTGGCAGCGCTCAGACCAGGTCATACGTTGTTGCTCGATGACGGCAAAGTGTGCCTGGTCGCAGAGGAAACATCCTCCAATCGCGCTGTCACGCGTGTTGTAATCGGCGGCCGTATGTCGGACCGGAAAGGCGTCAGCTTACCTGACACGGATTTGCCGGTTTCAGCCATGACCCCTAAGGACCATGCTGATCTCGAAGCCGCGCTTAAAATGGATATCGACTGGATCGCGCTGTCCTTCGTCCAACGTGGATCCGATATCGTTGAAGCCAAAAAAATCATTGGCGGCCGCGCGAACGTCATGGCTAAAATCGAGAAACCTCAAGCGATAGGACGTCTGGCCGAAATCGTGGAGGAATCCGATGCGCTTATGGTAGCGCGTGGCGACCTCGGTGTTGAACTGCCACTGGAGCGCGTTCCCGGTCTGCAAAAGCAGATGATGCGTATGGCCCGTATCGCCGGAAAACCCGTCGTCGTCGCTACGCAGATGCTTGAATCCATGATTCAGAGTCCGGTGCCGACGCGGGCCGAAGTGTCCGATGTTGCCACCGCCATCTATGAGGGTGCCGATGCGATTATGCTATCGGCCGAGTCCGCTGCGGGAAAGTTTCCCGTGGAAGCGGTCGCGACTATGAACCGCATTGGGGAAGAAGTTGAAAGCGATCCCGCATATCGTGATATCATCAACGCGCAGCGCGCCGTCGCAAGTCCAACCGTGGGCTATGCGATCGCCGATGCCGCCAGGCAAATTGCGGAAACGCTAGATCTATCGGCGCTCATTTGCTGGACCAGTTCGGGATCGACTGCACTTCGGGTCGCACGCGAACGACCAAGGCCTCCGGTGGTCGCCATAACACCGAATCTTGCAACCGCCCGCAAATTATCTTTGACCTGGGGTGTCCACTGTGTGGTCGCGGAAGATGCCCACGATCACCATGATATGGTTGAGCGCGCCGGCTTGATTGCCTTGAGTGATGGGTTTGCCAAAGCAGGGCAACGCGTCATCGTTGTCTCAGGGATACCTCTCGGCAAGTCTGGCACGACAAACATGCTACGGATCGCGGACGTCACACCGAAAGAGACGCAGATACCGGCTGCAATCATTGGCTGAGGCGCGACTTCACCCGGGAGACATACATCCGATAAGCGTCGCTCCGCGGCCTCTTTAACGAGGGCCGGCGCCGAGTTTACGTGTGTTTTTATCGAAGCAGCCATTCAGACGTCAACCCGCAAGAGCAGCCACTGCACCTGACTTCAAAAGCGCGTTTACATCATAGTAGATGAAGCTCGGCGGCTTCCGTTTAAATGAAGGCAGATCGCGGTAAAGCAGCGGAACGCCGATAGGAACGCCGGCATCCATGGCCCTGCTAACGACGCCATCGGCGGCGGATCTTACGACCGGGTTTTGAGGCTCGCCGCGATAGCCCAAAGCTTGGGCCAGATCTGCCGGACCAAGAAAAAGTGCATCAACCCCCGGGGCGGACATGATGGCGTCAAGATCGGAGATGGCCTGTTGAGATTCAATCATAGGAATTAACAATGGGCCGACGGAGCTCCTAAGACTACAGGTCAGACAAATCCTATTGATCTCGGAAACGCTGTCGACGTTCGGTACAACAACTCCGTTTGAATCCAAATCGATTGCCACCCGAATGGAGTCATCTGAACTTGATGCGCATCTGATAATCGAAGCACCTCCACGGGCCCTTACCAGGCTCACGATTGCATCGGCCGTTTCAACGTTCATTCGCCCGTGTTCTAGGTCGATGAATGTCAGATCGAACCCAAGCGTTGCAACAAAGGCAGCCAGCGCGGATGAAGGATATCTTAGACTTATCATCGTGACCTGCGGGCCACATTTTATCCTATGCCTGAGATCGGCATTCATTGGAGACATCTTCTACCTTCATTTCAATGGTGATCTCCAGCGATCGCCGTATTTTCGGGCTCAGGACGAGTACCTTGTCTCCGGAGAGAGCAAGCAACTTCTCGCGCCGACATAATGTCGATATTTCTGTCTTCCTTCGCCCATTGAAGAAATCTAGCTAGCGCGTTTAATCGCTCATCGTCCGTACCAGAAACATATGGGTGCGCGATGATCGTAAGAGTTTCCCCGCCGACTTTGGCAGCTTCCAGCCTGGAACGCCATTTTGCCTCGAGTTGCGAAGGCGTACCTGGCCCGTCAGGTTGCCGGAAGTAGTGAATGACATCGATCGAACTCCACAACCACGGGATATTCACCAGACCGGACGCAAGAAGCCGCGGCTGGCAGGATGACGACACTTCTCCCGCGAATTCTTGGGCAAGACTGTGATTAATGCTGCTGTCATAATCATACCCCAATCCAATCAATATTTCCTCCGCATACTGCCCGCGTATACCGCCGGGAGCTCGAAACCCTTTTGGATTGGCTCCAACAGCGCGCATCGCCGCAGTGCCATCGTAAATAATCTGCTCGGCTTTCTCACGAGTCAGCTCACCAAACTTCTCATGAATCCAGCCGTGCAACGAGACATCATGTCCACGCGATACCAATTCCATCACCTGCTTAGGGTGATGA
>DASWQB010000439.1:0-4809 GCA_036398335.1 Afipia sp.
GCCGATTCCATCCTCAACATGCGGCTGCGCAATTTGCGCAAGCTGGAAGAAATGGAAATTCGCGGCGAGGACAAGGATCTTCGTAACGAGCTGAAGGGCATCAAGGGCGTACTCGCATCAGAGGAAGAACAGTGGAAAAAGGTCGGCGAGCAGGTGAAGAAGGTGCGCGACACCTTCGGTCCCAAGACGCCGCTCGGCAAACGCCGCACGCAGTTCGCCGACGCGCCGGAACACGATCTGGCCGCGATCGAAGAGGCCTTGATCGAGCGCGAGCCGATCACGGTGGTCGTGTCCGACAAGGGCTGGGTCCGCACGCTGAAGGGCCATGTCGAGGATTTGTCAAACCTCGCATTCAAGACCGACGACAGCATGGGCTTTTCGTTCTTCGCCGAGAGCACCTCCAAGTTGACGCTGTTCGCGACCAATGGCCGCTTCTATACGCTCGACGCGCAGAAGCTGCCCGGCGGGCGCGGCCACGGCGATCCGATCCGCATGACCGTCGATCTGGAAGGCGACGCCAATATCGTTTCCATGTTCGTGGCGAAAGAAGGCCGCAAATTCCTTGTCGCGAGCAAGGATGGTCAGGGCTTCATCGTCAATGAGAACGACGTTGTCGCCAACACCCGCAAGGGCAAGCAGGTGCTCAACGTCACGGCGCCCAACGGGGCCGCTGCGATCACAACCGTCGATGGCGACACCGTCGCAGTGATCGGAAGCAATCATAAGATGATTTTGTTCCCGATCGATCAGGTCCCGGAAATGGCGCGCGGGCGCGGCGTGCGATTGCAGAAATATTCCGGCGGCTCGCTGTCGGATGTCACGACCTTCGTCGCCAAGGAAGGCATCACCTGGAAAGATTCCGCCGGGCGCGAGCAGAGCCTGAGCTGGAAAGACCTCGCACCGTGGCGCGGCAATCGCGCCGACGCGGGCCGTCTCGCGCAGGGGCTGCCGAAGTCGAACAAGTTCGGCAAGGTTATCGCGTAGACGGAATCTTTTCGTCATTGCCGGGCTTGACCCGGCAATCCATCGTTTCAAAAGATTTCTTTATTTGACGGATGCCCGGGTCAAGCCCGGGCATGAGAGGCTACTGCAAACTGGCCTGTTTCTAGTCCAGCCGCTCCACCTTACGCAGCGCCGGAAACAGCTTCATCCAGAGCAGAGCAACCAGCACCGTTCCGACGCCGCCGAACACGGCGGCGGGCACGGTGCCCATCAGGGCCGCCGTCAATCCGCTCTCGAACTGCCCGAGCTGGTTCGAGGCATTGATGAACAGAAAGTTCACCGCGCCAACGCGGCCGCGCATTTCATCGGGCGTCGCAAGCTGGACGAGCGAGAAACGCACCACGACGCTCACGGTGTCGGCGGCGCCCATCACAACAAGCGCCGCGAGCGACAGCCACATCATATTGGAGACCGCGAACACGACGGTTGCGAGGCCGAATACGATAACGGCCTGAAACATCTTTATGCCTGCGCCACTTTTGATTGCATGGCGGGCCAGCACGGTGGTCATCGCCAGCGAGCCGATGGCCGGCGCGGTTCGCAGCAGGCCAAGGCCAAGCGGGCCGATAAACAAAATATCGCGTGCATAGATCGGCAGCAATGCGACGGCGCCGCCGAGCAGAACCGCGAACAGATCGAGCGAGATGGTGCCGAGGATCGCAGGGTTGTGGCGCACGAAGCTGGCGCCGGCGAACAGCGTCGCGCGCGTTGATGGCTCCTTGGCTGCCACGTTTTTTTCAACCTGGATCAACCCGCTCATCGCTATCGACAACAGCCACAGCGCCGTCATGATCAAGTAAGGTGTCGCCGGGGAGATCGCATAAGTGAGGCCGCCGATCGCGGGACCTGCGATAATCGCCAATTGCGTTGCGGCGGTGGAAACGGCGGTGGCCTGCTGCAGCATGTGCTGCGGCGCTGCGTTTGGCAGCAAGGCGGCGGTCGCGGGATTCTCAAAGGCGGTCGCCGTTCCAAGCACCGTCATCGCGGTGAATATTTGCGGCGCGGTGAGCCATCCGCCATAGCTGCCCCATGCCAGGAAGACGGCCACCAGACCGGCGGCGAACTGGCAGATCTGAAGTACGCGCCGGCGATCATATTGGTCGGCGGCCTGTCCGGCGATGAAAACCAGGATCGCGGTCGGTAAAAACTGGACGAGGCCGATCATGCCGAGATCGAATGCGCTTCCGGTCATCCCGTAGATCTGCCAGCCGACCGCGACAGCGGCGATCTGGGTGGCGATACGCGAAAATCCGCGGCTGCCGAGGAAAAAAAGAAAAGGCCGGTGACTGAACAGGGATGGGGCGGGCGCGGATGTCATTCGTGCTTCTCGATATGCCGCTTCTGTTGCCATTTGCAGCAGCGTTAAGCAACGCTACATTCATCCGGCATCAAGCCATCGGGGAGGATGAATGGTCCGCTATAACGAAATCCGCGAAGGCGAGATCGCGGTCACACCGCCGCCGCCGACCGATGCCGGTCTGGTTTTCATCGGACGCATTCATACGCCATGGACCGACCGCATGCTCACGCCCCGCCAGGGCAGGACGGATGGCCCTGTGTGCCGGATCGAAATCTTCGAGCCCTGGGTTACGGCGCTGCGCGGGCTCGAGCGATATTCTCACGTCGAGGTGATCTACTGGCTGCATCAGTCGCGCCGCGATCTGGTGCTGCAAAGTCCGGCCAGCGACGCAAATCTGCATGGCACCTTCGCGTTGCGCTCGCCGGTGCGGCCAAATCCTCTCGGCACCTCGATTGCCCGGCTTGTCGGCATCGAGGGTGCATCGGTGCTGGTGCGCGGCCTCGATTGCCTCGACGGTACGCCGCTGGTCGATCTGAAGCCGGATCGCTGCGATTTCACGCCGATCGCGCCGCCGCAGCCCGGTGATTTCGAAGCCGATGCTTGATAACGCTCACTTCGACTTTACTTGAAACAAGGGAGCTTTATCCTCGTTGTTAAGCGATCCCGGCTGGAAGCGGAAAATATGTTTCCGTCTTCTTATTCGTCTGCAAGGCGCAGCCGCGTGATCGCAACATGGCGTAACCATGGAGAACCCTATGAGCAAGGCCGACACTAAAATCCAGGACAAGGCCGAAATCGTCGGCGTCGAGGATTACAAGGGCGCGGCGGCAGGGTGGGGTGCGCTGAAAGCCGTCGCCGATGCGCTGCGCGAACAGATGGGCGTCGTCAACGAGACGCACGGCCTTCTGACCATGAACCAGCCGCGCGGCTTCGATTGCCCCGGCTGCGCGTGGCCCGACCCCAAACACACCTCATCATTCGAGTTTTGCGAGAACGGCGCCAAGGCCGTGTCGTGGGAAGCCACCGCCAAGCGCACGACACCGGAATTCTTCGCAAACCATACGGTGAGCGAGCTTTGGAACTGGCGCGACTACGATCTGGAGAACGAAGGCCGTCTCACGCATCCGATGGTCTATGACCATGCCAGCGACAAATATCTGCCGATCTCGTGGGACGAAGCCTTCGCCAAGATCGGCGCTGCGCTGCGCGCATTGCCCGATCCCAACATGGCGGAGTTCTACACCTCCGGCCGCGCCTCGAACGAGGCTGCCTTTCTTTATCAGCTGTTCGTGCGCGAATACGGCACCAACAATTTCCCCGATTGCTCGAACATGTGCCACGAGGCCACCAGTGTCGGCCTGCCGGTGTCGATCGGCGTCGGCAAAGGGACCGTGACGCTGGAGGATTTCGACCATAGCGATGCGATCTTCTGCATCGGGCATAATCCCGGCACCAACCATCCGCGCATGCTGACCACGCTGCGCGAGGCCTCCAAACGCGGCGTGCCGATCATCGCGATCAATCCGCTGCGTGAGCGCGGGCTTGAACGCTTCACCTCGCCGCAGGACCCTGTCGAGATGTTGACGCTGGGTTCGACCCGGATTGCGTCGTCTTATTATCTCGTGAAGGTCGGCGGCGACATCGCTGTGCTCAAGGGCATGATGAAAACCGTGATCGCGCTCGACAAGGACAGTCTCGCGGCAGGCGGACCTGGCGTTCTCGACCGCGACTTCATCGCAAAGCACACCACCGGTTTCGATGATCTGTTGAAGGATCTGGAGGCCACGTCGTGGGAGGAGATTGAAGTTGCTTCGGGGCTGTCGCGCGCCGACATCGCGCAGATCGGTGCGATCTACGCCAATGCGAAAAACGTCATCATCAATTATGGGATGGGCATCACCCAGCATCGCCACGGCACCGGCAATGTCCAGCAGATCGCAAACTTGCTGATGCTTCGCGGCAATATCGGCCGCCCCGGCGCCGGCATCTCGCCGCTGCGTGGGCATTCCAACGTGCAGGGCGACCGCACCGTGGGCATCACCGAAATTCCAAACGAAGCGTTGCTCGATGGCATCATCAAGGTGTTTGGCTTTCAGCCGCCGCGCGCCAAGGGTCACAACGCCGTGGAAGCCATCGCGGCGATCCGCGATGGCAGCTCCAAGGCGCTTATCTCGCTCGGCGGCAATCTTGCGGTGGCGATGTCCGACCCGGAGGTCTCGTTCAAGGCGATGCGCTCGCTCGATCTGGCCGTGAATATCGCGACCAAGCTCAATCGCTCGCATCTGCTGACGGCGAAGCAGACCTTCCTTCTGCCGTGTCTTGGCCGGACCGAGATCGATATTCAGGCGAGCGGCCCGCAGGCGGTCAGCGTCGAGGATTCGATGTCGATGGTGCACGCCTCACGCGGCGGGTTGAAGCCGGCATCCGAGCATCTCAAATCGGAGCCGGCCGTCATCGCCGGCATCGCACTGGCCACCTTGCCGAATACAAAGGTGAAATGGAACGAA
>DASWQB010000440.1:0-12164 GCA_036398335.1 Afipia sp.
CCAGTTGCTGCAGGCCGGAATCGTCAAACGCCTTGCGTACCGTGCCGTCGGTCTTGGCGCTTTCCATGAACGCCATGACGAACGCCAGCGCGGCTGGGCGATCCTTCCGCACCGCGATGGCGACGCCGACCTTCTGGAATGCGCCATCGAGGATGCGCGAGCCGGGAAGCTGCTTTTGCAGCTTCGGCAGCGAGTCGTGAGTGAGGGCAAGCGCCTGCACCTTGCCGTCCTTCAGCATCTGAAGCGCCTCGTCGATCGACTTGGCCGTCACGACGGTGGCGTTCTTCAGGCTTCGCGCGGCCGAACGCATGGTGGTGGAGCCATTGATTCCGACCACGACGATGCCGGGGCGATCGACATCCGCCATCGTCTTGATGTCGGTCGAAGCGCCGGCGAGATAGGTGCTTTCGATGGTGAAATAGGCCGGGCTGAAATTGACCCGTTCGCGGCGCGTATCGTCGGCCGGCATGAAGCCGATGTCGATGGTGCCGTTGACGACGGCATCGGTCAGCTCGTTGGTCGTGGCGGTCACCGTGAGGTCCACCGGCACGCCGAGTTTTTTCGCCAGCGCGTCGCCAAGATCGCGCGGCACGCCGCGCACGCCGCCGGCTTCGTCCTTGGCGACGAACACCGGGGTCGCTGACGGTGCATAGGCCACGCCGACCCGCAACTTTCCGGTCGGTGCCAACTCCTTCAACGCGTCGCTTTCCAGTGCTATCGCGCCCGTTCCGATCGACATTGCCATCACCAGTCCTACTAGAGTTGTGTTTTTCATTTTAGCCTCCCTGTTATAATTTTTGCCGATCATAGGCCGGGAGTTGCATATCGCACTATCGAAATTGTGGTCGGATGCAATTGCGCTTTGAAGATGTGGTGCACCGCGTCATGCGCGCAACCGAAACAGGTTTATGAGTCGTGCTCGGGCGAGGACGCCTCTTCGGCGCCGCCGCTTCCAATGCCTGCGCCCATGCCGCCACCCATCGCCGCTCCTCCGCCCATGCCTGCACCCATCCCGCCACCTTTTTCGCCGCCGCCTTGCCGGGAGTCCTTTCCACCTTCGCCTTTACCGCGTCCGGCAGAGCCAGATGGCCTCGCCGGACCCTGCATGGGAATTGCAAGATCGGCTGGAATGGGATCGAGGTCGAGCGCTTGCCGGATGAAATCGCGAAGCGAGACGACAAGCTCGTGCGTGTGGACGGGCCGCCCGGCAATCAGCTCGCGGACAGCGCGTTCGGCAAGCCGGACGTGCTCTTCGGTCCCGAGCAACATGATATCCGATAATGCCGCCTCAACCGCATCGCGGATGCGCCGGGCGCGGTCGGATGTCCCGGCGTTCTCGACGTCCGAATTCAGGTCCGCAATGTCCCGGCTTTCCGCCGTCGCGCTGCGCCGGTGCAAATCGCGCAAGTGCATCGGATCGACTTTCAGGTTGCCGGTGAACGAGCCGCCCAGAACCTTGTAGGCCGCAATCAGCGTTCGCAAACGCTCGTTGATCTGGCGATTCATGCGCTCGCGGCGCTGCTGAATCGTGAACATCGCCAGGAGGCGGATGCCGACGCCGATTAGCGTGAACAGCGCGAGGCCAACCAATGTTGCGATCAGGCTTTGCCAGGAACTGAAATCAATGTTTCGCAGGGCGGCCTCCCGACGGCTTTCTAAGATCGTGCGCTTTGTCCAACCATGTGTGCTGTCGCACAAGTTTTTCTACGAAAAGTCTTTCTACAAAGTCCTTCGCGCATCGCCAGCGCGGGCGATGTGGCTCTAGCGCCGCGCGGCTCGCACCAGCGCCGCCGCCGCGAGCAACACGGCCGCAATCGTTATCCCGACCGTGACGATTCCGGCCGGCGTCGTGCGTCCGGCGCCCTTGAGATTGATGTTCTTGCCGATGTGCAGGTCGAATTCGCCGCGCATTTCTTCCGGATGGGTGATTGGAGGCTCGATTGTCTCGGTCATGGCCGGTTATTCTTCCCCTTTGATTGCAAAAAACAACGTAACAGCGTCGTCAATGTCATCGGGCACGAGGACTGCCTGCAAAGCAGCAAGATATGCGTGCCGCAATGCGTGAGTGCACTCTGTGTAGAGGCGCGGTGATATCAATTCGCATGGCGATGGATTGATGGAACTCGATGGGTTTCTGCCAAGTGTGTCAGGTTTGCTATATGCTGTCGCGTCTGACAGCAGATAAGCTTCTCGCGCAAATGAAGATTTGCAGGTCTTTTGCCGGGGGGCGTCTTGAGACATCTTGTTTCGATATCGGCAATTTTGCTGGTTGCTGCCTCGTCAGCACAGGCGGCGGACCTTGCGGATCGCACTTACGTCAAATCGCCGGTTGTGGCGCAGGTCTATGACTGGAGCGGTTTTTATTTCGGTGCCAACGCCGGAGTTGGCGTCGGACGTGATCCGAGCGCGATCAACACCGGTTTGTTTACCATTCCACGAAACACCCTCAGCCCGATTGGGGCCATCGGCGGTCTCCAGACAGGATTCAATTGGCAGTCCGGCAATCTGGTTTTTGGCGTGGAAACCGATTTTCAGGCGTCGGGCATGGACGATTCGTCAACATGTAACGCAGGCTGTCAATCCAATAGCAGCCTGACGCCTTCTCAAAGCCTGGACTGGTTCGGGACGGCGCGTCTTCGCGCCGGACTCGCGTCGGGTCCGGTATTCTCGTATTTCACCGGCGGCTTTGCCTACGGCAACGTCAAATCGACCGTCAGCGGAACGACGACCGGCTTTGCAGGCTCGGTTGCAGGCGCGTTTCCCGTCGGAAGCGTGAGTGAGACGAAAACCGGCTGGACAATCGGCGGCGGCATAGAAGCTGCACTTGGTGGCAATTGGACCGGAAAGGTCGAGTATCTCTATCTCGATCTCGGCAACCAGAATGTCACGACCAGTTCGGGTATTTTTCCGATCGTCATGAGCGTCGAAAATCACGAGCACGTCTTTCGTGCCGGGTTGAATTATCATTTGAACGGCGCGCACCCTTATGTCGATCCGCCGGTCGCAAATTGGGCAGGGTTCTATGCCGGCCTGAATGCCGGTTTTGGTGTCGCACGAAATCCCACGACATTTGGTATCCCAGGATCGGCGACGACCGACAGCTTTACACTCGTGCCGCAGGGTTTTTTGGGCGGCGGCCAGATCGGCTACAATTGGCAGAGCGAAAACTGGGTTTACGGCCTTGAAGCCGATTTTCAGGGTTCAGCGCTCAGGGACAAGGACAATTGCCTTCTTGTTTGTTTCCAGGCTGTTTTGCCCAGCCCGTTCATTACCTCGGGTAACGTCGATCAGCAGCTGACGTGGTTCGGGACCGTCAGGGGACGCTTCGGCTATTCGGTTGGCTCGACGCTGTTCTACGGGACCGGCGGTCTGGCCTATGGTGAGATCAGGAATACAGCGAGCGTTGTATACAGTAGCGCCCCTATCTTTTTTTCTGCGGTGCCCGCGATGGACCGCGTCGATGTCAGGCACATCAACACCGGTTGGACCGCCGGCGGCGGTATCGAGAGTCCGATCGATTGGCTGGGAAAGAATTGGACGTTGAAATCCGAATACCTCTATGTCGATCTTGGATCGGTCAACGACAACGCCGTCCTTGCTTCCACGGCCTTTGCTCTCAACAGCAAAATCCACGAACATATCTTCCGCGCCGGTATCAACTACCATTTCGGACCGTAGAATTTGACGCAAAACGCGTTGCTCTTTCGAGAGCCTGCTTTGGCGGCCGCTACACCTTGCCGCAAGCAATCTGGCAAATCGTCGCAACCGCGATTTGAAAGTAAAGTCATTCTAAAATGGACGCCGACGTTTTCCTTTTATTGCGACCGCCGACCCATCAAGTTGCCGCCTGCAAGCTTCTGCCGCAACGGGCGTCGGTCTGTAAATTCATTGAAGGGAAAAGTAATGAAAACATTTGTTCGCGTGATTTTGGCGGCGGCGGTTTCGCTGGGCGTTGGCGCGAGCGCAGCTCTCGCCGATGGCTATAAGGATTGCACGAAGATCGACAAGGCGGGCTGGAAACCTGCGAGCGAAGCCGAAGCCAAGGCGAAGGCCGCAGGATACGAGGTACGCCGCTCCAAGATCGAGGGCACCTGCTACGAGATCTATGGTGTCAAGGAAGGCAAGCTTTTTGAGTTGTTCTACAGCCCGGAAGATTTGAGCTTGAAGCACACGATTGCCAAGTAGCGGCCACATAAAAATTTGCGAAAACCCTCCGGCGAGTCCACGCCAATTTCCACTCATGCGTCTGCGGATGAAAGTCCGCAGACGTTTATCCATGTTTGGGATCTACCGCTTCGGCTGTTTCATTGGTCGCTCGCCGGATGCATCGTCGTCGCTTGGCTGAGCGCGAACGTCTATGAAACGCTGCATCGCGTCGCCGGATATTCAACAATTGCGCTCGTTGCATTTCGTATGGTGTGGGGCATGATCGGTCCGCGCTATGCCCGCTTCGGCGGAGTGCCGAAGCTGCTTCGTGCGGCGCCGCTCTATTTCTGGAAACTCGGCCATGGCCGTGCCGGCGCCTATATCGGCCTCAATCCCGCCGGGGCTTTGATGCTTGTGGCTGCGCTCGCGCTTGTCCTGATCTCCGCGATCAGCGGATGGATGCAGATCACGCTCAGGTTTTTCGGCGTGGACTGGGTGCAGGATATTCATACCTGGTCATCATATTCAGTGCTGGTGCTGTCCGCCTTTCATGTTCTTGGCGTTGTTCTCGCAAGCATTTTGCAAAGACAAAATTTGCCGGCTGCGATGATCATCGGCAGGAAGCGGCGGCGAAAGTTGCATATAAGCACTCACAACATCAGCCAGGACTAGGTGGCGGTGTCCGCGATCGCATCCGCGCGGTTTGCACCGGGTCCGCAGCGTGTTCGAGCAGCCCGATCAATGTGCTTGCTGGCGACCCCAAGGCAAATCATGTATGGCGATACAAACTGATTGGAGGGCACTCCATGAATTGCCATTCCTGCTGGTAGGAGCACGTCTTGGCATCGAACGAGAGAAAGGCCGCTGCCATGAAGGCCAGGGCATCGAGCATATTTTGGTTGCTGCTGGGAATTATACTCTGCCTGCACATTTTCATCCGCCTGGTCACGCAGTCGATGACAATCGACGGCACCCTTTACGCGGCGATTTCGAGAAATCTGGCAAATGGGCAAGGCTCGTTATGGCACTTGCATTATTCAAATTCACTATTCCCGTATTTTGTAGAACACCCGCCGCTCATGATGTGGTTGCAGGCTGTTGGCTTCCTTCTGTTTGGCGATTCGATCGTCGTTGAAAAAAGTTTTTCCTTTGTTTGCCTGTTGTTGAACGGGGCCATTATTCTCCTGATTTGGAGGCAGCTAAGCAGGGGCACCCGGTATCAAGGACTCGGTGTATGCGTGTTGATTTTCACTGCTGTTGCCGGAAAAATCGGTTTCGCGTTCGGCAATGGTTTGATCGAAAATCTGCAAATGCTTTTTACTTCGTTGGCAGTCCTGTTTATTCTCGCTGCGTATCAAAGTG
The DNA here is from genome assembly GCA_036398335.1 of Afipia sp. Lineage (GTDB taxonomy): Bacteria > Pseudomonadota > Alphaproteobacteria > Rhizobiales > Xanthobacteraceae > Afipia. The sequence continues at coordinate 5,509 of DASWQB010000440.1, forward strand.
ATGTTAATGCGTCCCGCATCCTGAAAATATTCTGGATGGTCGGTGCGGGTCTGGCGATCGTGCTGGCCTTGTTATCGAAAGGGCCGGTGGGTTTGTTTCCGCTTGCCGTTCCGGCATTTTACGCTGCCGTTTTTGGCTCGCCACGGATTATAAGCGCCGCTTTCGACACATCGGTGATGCTTGTAACGGTCCTCGCAATATTCTTCGTCATTCTTCTTTTTGACGGCCCGCGGGAATACATTCTTCAATATGCAAACGGGCAACTCGTCGCGAGCTTGTCAGGCGCGCGCGGAGGTAGGGGTTTTACGATAGGGCTTTTGGTATTTCTTCCCACGCTGCTATATACATCCCTGATAGCAGGTTTGCTCTGGTTGTTTTCGGTTTGCCTTGGTCCCGTCAGTTCGGCAGACAAATTGTCGAGAGGAACTTTGAAGCAAACTGGAATATTCCTGTTTGCAATCGGGTTCGCGGCATCGGCTCCCATTTTTGCCAGCCCGCGCGTGGCGGCTTATTATTTCAATCCGTCGATGCCGTTCTTCGCGATGTCATTTTTATGCTTCTGCGCGCCGCATATTATCAATATCACTGAAAGGCTTTCTGCTGCGTGGCTACGACGCGCGACGATGGCGTTGACCGCAGTCTTCGTGGTGTCATTTGTCTTTGTCGCAATGAATGTCGGAAAGCCCGGGCAGGATCGGGATTTGATTGAAGACGCGCGGCTCTTGGCAACGCATATCTGTCCATCGAGCCAGAAATGCGAGAAGTCAGTTGCGACATGTAGAAGCGTTTATGAAGACTGGCAATTTCACGTTTATGTCGGCCGGAATCATCGCGTTGATTTGGTACCCAAGGCGCCTGCCGCGGACGACCCCTTCTTTTTAACGGACGATATGTGCGCAATGCCTGCGGAAAGACGCGCCTCCGAGATTCTCATCGGGCTGTCTCGACATCATTTATATGGGCGCGATCCGGAGTAATCGTGCCGCATCACCTTGGATGGATGAAATGACGTGGCGATCCCGGCTGGATTCGAACCAGCAACCCGCGGAGTAGAAATCCGCTACTCTATCCAGTTGAGCTACGGGACCAGACCGTCACACCGGCTCTTCATATCATTGCAAATATGAACTTTCAGCATCCATGACGCCGGTTTGAACCGTTTTGCGCGGGACGCCGACCAAGACGAGACGGCAATGTTGCCTTTGGCCATTCGCTCCGCAAGGTTAAAGGAGTGCGTTTGGCCGAGGCATTATTGGTCCATCGCGGCCGCAGGCCATGCAGCGGTCACGATTCATGCTTTTATTGATATTTGCGGCGGCAAAAGTCCGCCGGACAGGGAGATCATCATGAACGCTCTGGTTCGCGCCGCAGCCTTATGCGCCGCGCTGGCGCTTGGCCTCACCTCGGCTCAGGCCGCCGACAAGGCTTTCAAGCGCGACGACCTCGCCGATTCCGCTATCCGGCTCGAGGCCCAGCTCAAGACTGAGGCAGGGGCGGTTTCGAAAAGCCCGTCCGCGCTGAAGGCCGACGCCGATGCCGCTTTCAAGAAAAACGATTACCGCGGTGGCCTCGTTCTGCTCGGCCGGATTGCCGTCACGGCGCCCGAGGACAGCGGCAACTGGTTGCGGCTCGCCCGAACCATTTCCCAGATATTGCCGCTGGCGGAATCGCGGGAAAAAACCGTTTTGCGCGAACGGGCGTCGACCGCCGCCTATCTTGCCTATCAGCGTGCGACCAACAGCGGCGATGAAGCCGACGCGCTGGCGGTATTGGGGCGTTCGCTGGTGGATCAGACGCTGTGGCGTCCGGCGCTGGATGCGCTACGCATCTCCCTCGACCAGCGCGAGGTCGCGGACGTTCGCGCGCAATATGAGAAGCTGCGCGACGAGCACGGTTTCCGGCTGCTTGATTACAGCGTGGATTCGGATTCGGCTTCGCCGCGCGCCTGTTTCGTGTTTTCCGAAGACCTCGCCAAGCGCGCCGACTTCGCGCCCTATCTGGCGCTAGCCGGCACCGACAAGCCGGCGCTGACCTCCGAAGACAAGCAGCTCTGTGTCGAAGGCCTCAAGCACGGCGAGCGTTACGCCATCAATCTGCGCGCGGGCCTGCCGTCCACGGTCAGGGAGAACCTCGCCAAATCGGCTGAGTTCAACATCTATGTGCGCGACCGCAAGCCGTTCGTGCGCTTCACCGGCCGCGCCTATGTGCTGCCGCGCACGGGGCAGCGCGGCATTCCGCTGGTCAGCGTCAACACGCCGGCGGTGTCGGTGAATATCTTCCGCATCGGCGACCGCAACCTCATCGACACGGTGATCGACGGCAATTTCCAGAAGAGCCTCTATGGCTACCAGCTCAGCGAGCTTGGCGACACCAAGGGCGTCAAGGTCTGGAGCGGTGAGGTCGCAACCGAACAGACGTTGAATGCGGATGTGACCACGGCGTTTCCAGTCGATCAGGCGGTCGGCGATTTGCAGCCCGGCGTCTATGTGATGACGGCGGCGGCGAAGGGGCCAGGCTCGGCCTCGTCCGGCGATGAGGAATCGGGTTCGCTGGCGACGCAATGGTTCATCGTCTCCGATCTGGGCCTCACGGCGTTCTCCGGCAATGACGGCATCCATGTGTTCGTCAATTCGCTGGCGACCACCGAGCCGAATTCGAACGCCGAAGTGCGGTTGATCGCGCGCAACAACGAAATCCTCGCCACCCGCAAGACCGACCGCAGCGGCCATGTGCTGTTCGAGGCCGGGCTGGCGCGCGGCGAGGGCGGCCTGTCGCCGGCGCTGCTGTCGGTCTCCGGAGAAAAAGGCGACTACGCGTTTTTGAACCTGAAAAATGACGCCTTCGATCTGAGCGACCGGGGCGTGTCGGGCCGTGCGGTGCCCGCCGGGCCGGATGCTTTCGTCTATGCCGAGCGCGGCGTCTATCGCTCCGGCGAAACCGTGTATCTCACCGCGTTGGCTCGCGACGGGCAGGGCAATGCCGTCACGGGCAGCCCGCTGACGCTGGTTGTGGAGCGTCCCGACGGGGTCGAATTCCGCCGCGCCGTGCTGCCGGATCAGGGCGCGGGCGGCCGCTGCTTGACCCTGCCGCTGAACTCGGCGGTTCCCACGGGCACATGGCGGGTGCGCGCGTTCACCGATCCAAAGGGCAGTTCGGTTGGTGAAACCACCTTCATGGTTGAAGATTACATTCCGGAGCGGATCGATTTTGATATAAAAACCAATGCGAAACAGATAAATCTTGAAGTCCCTGTAGAACTTCAAGTGGGTGGCCGCTTCCTCTATGGTGCTCCGGCCTCGGCCCTGTCGCTGGAGGGCGATATGCTGGTCGCCAAGGCGGCTGGCCGCCCGGGCTATGACGGCTACCAGTTCGGCGTCGATGACGAGGCCAGCGCCAGCAACGAGCGCAAGCCGATCGACGACCTGCCGGAGACCGACGCGAACGGCAAGGCGACGGTGAAGGTCAAGCTTGACGCACCGCCGGCCTCGACCCGGCCGCAGGAGGCGCAGGTCTATATCCGCATGGTCGAGACCGGCGGGCGCGCGGTGGAGCGCAAAATCACGCTCCCGGTCGCGCCCAAGGACGCGATGATCGGCGTCAAGCCACTGTTCGGCGACAACAATGTGGCAGAGGGCAGCCCCGCTTCTTTCGACGTGGCGTTCGTCGCGCCGGATGGCAAGTCGCTGTCGCGCAGCGGGCTGCGGTATGAACTGCTCAAGCTCGAGTCGCAATATCAGTGGTACCGCCAGGGCAGCTATTGGCAGTACGAGCCGGTCAAATCGGCCAAACGCGTCGCCGACGGCGATGTGACGGTTGCCGCCGATAAACCCACGCGCATCCAGCTTCACCCTGAGCCGGGCCGCTACCGGCTGGACGTGAAATCCCTTGATGCCAACGGCCCGCTCACCTCGGTGCAGTTCGATGTCGGCTGGTATTCGGACGGCAGCGCCGACACCCCCGACCTGCTGGAAACCTCGATCGACAAGCCGCAATACCAGTCCGGTGACACCATGAACGTGTCGGTCAACGCGCGCTCTGCTGGCAAGCTGACGGTGAATGTGATCGGCGATCGGCTGCTGACAACACAATCGGTCGATGTGAAGGAAGGCACGAACAAGGTCGCGCTCACTGTCGGCAAGGACTGGGGCACGGGCGCCTATGTCATCACCACGCTGCGCCGTCCGCTCGACGTCGCCGCGCAGCGCATGCCCGGCCGCGCCATCGGCGTGAAATGGTTCGGCATCGACAAGGACGCCCGCACGCTCAAGGTGACGATGTCGCCGCCTGATCTCGTGCGTCCGAGCACAAAACTGACATTGCCTGTAAAGATTGAGGGTCTCAGCCGAGGTGAGGACGCCAGGATCGTGATCGCGGCGGTCGATGTGGGCATTCTCAATCTCACAGGGTACAAGCCGCCCGCGCCGGATGACTATTATCTCGGCCAGCGTCGCATGACGTCCGAAATCCGCGATCTCTACGGGCAATTGATCGATGGCATGCAGGGCACGCGCGGCCAGCTCAAGACCGGCGGCGACAGCGGCAGCCAGGAACTGCAGGGCAGCCCGCCGACGCAAAAGCCGCTGGCGCTCTATTCCGGCATCGTCACCGTGGGTTCTGACGGCACCGCGCAGGTTTCGTTCGACGTGCCGGAATTCGCCGGCACCGCGCGGGTGATGGCGGTGGCGTGGAGCGCCACAAAGGTCGGCCGCGCCAATACAGACGTGACCGTGCGCGATCCCGTGGTGCTGACGGCGACGCTGCCGCGTTTCCTGCTCAATGGCGATCGCGGCACCATGAACATGGACCTCGACAATGTCGAAGGTGCTGCGGGCGATTACGTCATCAACGTGAAGACCGCCGGTCCGGTGAAACTCACCGGCAATCCGGCGACCGCCAATCCTGCAACGACAATGCGGCTTGCCGCCAAACAAAGAAGCACTATCGCGCTCGCCATTGATGCGTCAGGCGGCGCGGGGCAGGCGGCGCTCGACGTCGATATCAAGGGGCCCAATGGACTGACGCTGGCGCGGCATTACGCGCTGGATGTGAAGCCCGCGACGCAAATCCTCGCGCGCCGTACGGTGCGCACACTGGCAAAGGGCGAAAGCCTGACGCTGACGCCGGATATGTTCTCGGACCTCGTGCCGGGCACCGGCGGCGTGCAGATGTCGGTCAGCCTGTCCACTGCGCTTGATGCCGCGACCATTCTCAAGGCGCTGGACCGTTATCCGTTCGGATGTTCCGAGCAGATCACCAGCCGCGCGATGCCGTTGCTGTATGTCAACGATCTGGCCGCCGAAGCCCATCTTGCAATGGACGCCGCCGTCGATCAGCGCATCAAGGATGCCATCGACCGGCTGCTGGCGCGGCAAGGCTCGAACGGCTCGTTCGGCCTGTGGTCGGCGGGCGGCGACGATCCTTGGCTCGACGCTTATGTGACCGACTTCCTGACCCGCGCGCGCGAAAAGAACTTTGTTGTGCCGGACGTGCTGTTCAAGACGGCATTGGACCGCATCCGCAATTCCGTCGTCAACGCGGATGAGCCGGACAAGGATGGCGGGCGCAATCTCGCCTACGGCCTTTACGTGCTGGCGAAAAACGGCGCGGCGCCGATCGGCGATCTGCGTTATCTTGCGGACACAAAGCTGGACAAGATCGCGACCCCCATCGCCAAGGCGCAACTCGCGGCGGCGCTGGCATTGGTTGGCGACCGCACCCGCGCCGAGCGCGTCTATGCGTCCGCGGTGGACAGTCTCACGCCGAAACCGGTGCTGGAATTCGGCCGGGTTGATTACGGCTAGTCGCTGCGCGATGCGGCGGCGTTGATTTCGCTTGCCAGTGAGGGCAACGCGCCGAAGGCGACGTTCACTACCGCCGTCGAACGCGTCGAAGTGGCGCGCGGGCTGACGCCTTACACCTCGACGCAGGAGAACGCTTGGCTGGTTCTGGCCTCGCGCGCGCTGGCGAAGGAGGCGAATACCGTCTCGCTCACAGTCGATGATGCGCCGGTCAAATCGGCGCTCTATCGCAGCTACAAGGCGGCCGATATCGCGGACAAGCCCGTCAAGATCGTCAACACTGGCGACACGTCTGTGCAGGCGGTGATCTCGGTCACCGGCGCGCCGCTCGTGCCGGAGCCTGCGGCGTCGAACGGCTTCAAGATCGAGCGCAGCTACTTCACGCTCGATGGCAAGCCCGCCGATCCGTCGAAAGCCAAACAGAACGACCGCTTCGCGGTGGTGCTGAAGATCACCGAGCCGAAGCCGGAATACGGTCACATCATGGTGGCCGATTATCTGCCTGCAGGTCTTGAGATCGACAATCCGCATCTGGTGTCGTCCGGCGACAGCGGCACGCTCGACTGGATTCAAGACGGCGTCGAGCCGGTCAGCAGCGAATTTCGTGACGACCGCTTCAACGCGGCGATCGATCGCCAGAACAGCGACAAGACGGTGTTCACCGTGGCCTATGTCGTGCGCGCGGTGTCGCCGGGCAAATATGTGCTGCCGCAGGCCACTGTCGAGGACATGTACAATCCCTCGCGCCATGGCCGCACCGGCACCGGCACAATCGAGGTGCGGGCCGCGAAATGAGCTTGCCAACCGCTCATAACTCTCCTCCGTCATGGCCGGATTTATCCCGGCCATCCACGTCTT
>DASWQB010000441.1:0-14323 GCA_036398335.1 Afipia sp.
GCGCTACGACGTGATCTCCGAAATTTGCGACTACATGCTGGAGCTCGGCTGGCAGCCGTACCAAAACGACCATGAAGATGCCAACGGCCAGTTCGAAATGAACTGGACGTATGCCGACGCGCTGGTCACCGCCGATCGTCACTCGTTCTTCAAGTTCATGGTGCGCTCGGTCGCCGAAAAGCACGGCCTGCGAGCGACCTTCATGCCGAAACCGTTTCCCAATCTGACCGGCTCGGGCTGTCACGTGCACGTCTCGGTGTGGGACGAAGCGTGCAAGAGCAACAAGTTTCTCGACGATTCCGATGAGATGGGTCTGTCGAAACAGGGCTACAATTTTCTCGGCGGCATCATGAAACATGCCGAGGCGCTGGCGGCGATCACCAATCCGACCGTGAACAGCTACAAGCGTATCAACGCACCGCGCACCATCTCCGGTGCGACATGGTCCCCCAACAGCGTGACATGGACTGGCAACAACCGCACCCATATGGTGCGCGTGCCGGGGAAGGGACGTTTCGAACTGCGGCTGCCGGACGGAGCGGCTAATCCTTATTTGCTTCAGGCTGTCATCATTGCCGTCGGCCTCGAGGGTATCGCCTCGAAAGCGGATCCCGGCAAGCGGCTCGACATCGACATGTACGCGCTCGGCCATACGGTAACCGATGCACCAAAACTGCCTTTGAATTTGTTGGACGCTCTTCGCGCCTTTGACAAGGATGAGGAATTAAAAGCGGCGCTGGGGGTGGATTTTTCCGCTGCTTATCTCAAAATGAAGCACCAAGAATGGAATAGCTTCACTTCTCACTTCACGCAGTGGGAACGAGACGCGACGCTAGATATTTAAAAGCATGTCAGCCGAATTAATAGATGGCATGCAGCGCATGCGGCGGTTCTGCTCGCCAAAACGGCTGTTCCTTGCCAGGTTGTTCTTTAAAACATACGGATGGCGACCGCGTCTCGACGTAAATCATCGTCGGAGATCATCCCGCTCGCCGTTTATATGTGGCGACGAAGACCAAGCAGGCGATTGAAAGCGGTATCGACGGCCGTTTGATTTAGCTTCCGGAATCTGTGAGCAACGAGAGGCTTTGTGAGCAAATCGAACAGCTGAACGAAGCTCCCGATGTTGATGGAATCCATACCGGGATTCCTCACGCGCGAGGGAAAGCCGCAGATGAGTTTTGGAGTCATGGGAGGCGACATGCAGCCTCAGGCGCATGTGCAGACACTCGTTCGCATGCTAGATTTTGGCCAGCAGCCCCAAGCTGCATGCGATGCGCCGCGCTGGAAGGTCAACCGCGATTTTTCAGTCGACCTTGAGGGAACAATGAACCCGGCTGCGATTCAGGATCTTCAAGATAGAGGTCACAAGCTAAAATCGGTCGAGGATTCTTATATGGATTTTGGCGCCGGACAATTTATCTGGCGGCTCTCCGACGATGCCGATCAAGGCTATGCTATGGCCAGCGACAGCCGGAGAGACGGGCAGGCCGTTGGGTTCTGATCAGAAGAATTATGCAAAATCCCATATTTGTCAGGAAAATGCCTCGGAGACCGGCGTGAATAACGGTGTGTCGTCAGGCACAGCCCTTCCACCATTGCGAACGCTTATAAATTGGCCAGTCGGAGTATTGGCGTCGCTCATAACACCGGGTTTGAGTTGGGCTCGTACCCTGTTGCGTGAGCGTCCAGGCCGGCTTTGACCAAAAGGACATTTGCCGATCCGCCGATCTCGGATGAGTGCTAGAACAGAGCGCCCGGCCATGCTTTCAACCTGCCATGCTTTCAACCGCCATGCCTTCAGGTGTCCACATTGCCGATGGAAAATGGGCTGGGTCTAAGATGTTTTGGTGAGCAAGGGACACTTGGGGATGATGCGTCGTGCAATTGGCGGAGTGATCGCAGGTTTCTTGTTGCTGGCCACGGCTGCGATAGCCGCGGAGTCGCAAGCCGAGATGATCTCCGGCTTCCGCCTCAAGCATGGCGAGGTCAGCGTTGTGCGTGATGCAACCCTCGACCGCATTGCGCAGGAGCAGGCGCAAGCGATGGCGGCGAAGGATGATCTCAGTCATGAGGTGCTCGGCTCGTTCACCGCGCGGATCGCTCCCGCGCGTGCGGGGCGCGCCGCTGAAAACATTGCCTACGGCTACGACAGTTTCGAGAAGACGCTCGGCCAGTGGATCGACTCGTCCGAGCACCGCAAGAATTTGCTGTTACACGGCGCCTCCCGTGTCGGGATTGCCAGCGCCAGGAACGCAAGCGGCAAGCGCACCTATTGGGCCATGGTGATCGCCGGCGACTACGAACCGAAGCCGGTCAAACGCAATGTAACCGAGGAGCCTCTTGTTGCTGTGAAACGTAACGCGGTTCCCTCAGCCCGGCCCAAATCCGGCGGGTGCCGCGTCACGTTGCTCGGCCTTTGCCTTTGACAGGCCAAACGCACCTTTCCAGGGAATGGCCGCGTTCTGGTCTAGCGCCCTTCGTAGACGGCCGGACGCTTCTGCGCTTCGGCATCACGCCCTTCCTGAAAATCCCGTGTTTGATACAAAGCGCGGTATTGGTCCGCGAGTCTTTCCAGCGCTGCTGCTTCCGACTCGTCGCTTGCCAAGTGCGATGATGCAAGCGAGGCCTTGATCCCGAGGGGTCTGTTTGCGGCGATCTTCTGCGCGATCTCGACGGCTTTCGCGAGGGCGGCCTCCTTGGTCGGGGCCAATTCCTGCACGGTCCCCATGCGATAGGCTTCCGCTGCGCTCCAATGGTCTCCCGTCAGGATATAGCGCATGGCGTTACCCCAGCCGGCGTCGCGCTGTTTCCGTCCCGATATGTCAAGGTTGGCTTGCGCGGCCTTGCTCACAATATTTGTTCGGCGCAACAGCCGATAGATCGAGTTTTACAAGCGAGTCATTGCAACTCAGAAACATGCCCGGTTTCGGCATATACCCAGTTAGTTGAATATGCATCTTTCAAGCCATTCTGCATAGGAGTACCGTCCGGTCAAGAGATTGCATATGCAACTATTGTGTTTCTTATCGTAGCAGATGCATGGTTCACGGCGTGATCCGGTCGTGGCGGCAGGGCTGCAGCGATCCGGCGCCGAATGCGATCGGGGCGAAATGAGTGGGAAAATACTGGGCCCGAGAGACGTTTCGGCGTGGACGATTTCGATTGGTGTCAGTGCCGGTCATCCGGTGATTTACCGGCCTTAATGGATGGGATATTTTCTCGATGCCGCAAGCCGACGCTTCAATGACGTTGCGGCCGTGAGCCGTTCTGTAATATCAAATTTTCTGGCTGCATCCGCACCAACCCAGAGCTTTCCATGTCGCGGGGATGCTAATACGATACAGATGTCGATATTTATTACATTTGGAAGTTTCTGGAGAGACCATGCCCCGAACAGGCGGAAAAAAAGCCAGGCCGCAGAGCCGTAATCAGATTCCCGAGCCCAGCCGTTGTAATAGCACGGCGCTTCGAAAAGCTACGCGAAGAATATCGCAGCTCTACGATTCTGCTCTGGCGCCATGTGGTCTGCGATCGACTCAGCGCTCGATAATGATTCAGGTCGAGCGTAGCGGGAAACCTTCGATGGGAGAGTTGGCCGATGCTCTCGTCATTAACAAATCGGCATTGGCGCATAATCTGAAACCTTTGGAGCGCGATGGTTTGATCGTGATCGCGGTGGATTCTGACGATCGTCGGAGCAGGCGAGTGGCGCTCACAAAGCGGGGCGCCGCACGCCTGAAGGAATCCAAGGTGCTCTGGGACAGCGCGCAGCGGCGCTTCGAAGCGGCATTTGGAGTGAAGAAGTCCGCGGAATTGCGGCAGGTTCTGGCGGTTATTGCATCTCCGGAGTTCGAGGCGGCTTTCGACGGTATGACCGCGTTTTAATTTCGATATGCTTGTCGCGGTGTCTGACCGGGCGTTCTTAAGTTGAGGCCGTGGTAATCTCCAGCACTCATACCGGATTGTTCGCCAGACACCTCCGCGCTTCGGAAAAATTCTACATTTTAAATTCGCAAAGGACCTGCGATTGGCGCCGCTGCGCGCACCGATATATGCTCCGAACTGAGCACCGAGGAAGCGCATAAACTGGGTCACGCTTTTTCGTCTGGAAACAGCGCGCGGTGCGCAAAGTCAGATCGTGAAAAATCCTGAGCGCAATAGCCGCCACTTTGATAGCGCTATGACGCAGGTTTGCTGCTGGTTTTGCGAAGTGCCACAGCGAACCATGAGATACCAAATTTCGAGCAAAAACCGCCAAGTTCGCGGCCCGTCGACTTCCTGAATAACCTGCGATGCTCGTTCAGCAAAGCGTTCCGCCAGCGGACCGACCGCCTCGGCGTTCGCAGCGACGGCGTTGCCGGCGCGGACCCGATCGGCGATCCCGCAAGGAAGACCAGCGCTGAGAGATATTCCGAGCGCGCTGGCTATGGATATACGAAGGGCGTGCAGGGCGAGATGTTTTCATCCAGCGTCGGATGAATTTCTGACCGAGCCAAAAAACATGAAAGGCGCAATGGCAAACAACCCCAGCCGCGGAGTATAAAACACGTCTTTTCGTATTTTTTCGCCGATGCGCGAGCATGGTTGTCGCGGTCCGCGCGCGCCGGTCTCTCAGCGTTCATGCAAACAAAGCTATACTCAGCAGGTTGCTAAGAATGCAGAGTTTTTCTGCTGCTTTCACCGGCCTCGCAACGATTTCGAAACCGCATGAGCGACGTCAATGATCCTGCGCGGTCACACGCCAGACGGTGTTGCCAACATCATCCGCTATCAAAAGACCGCCCTGGTTATCGACAGCAAGACCAACGGGGCGGCCGTGGACGGAATCCTGATCGCCAAGAAAGCCCGTGACGACATCCTGAGCGATACCGTCTGGCTTGCCATCCCTGAAGGGCACATAAACGACTTTGTAGCCGTTGTACGCCTGTCTGTTCCAGCTTCCATGCTCTCCAACGAAAGCTCCGCCGCGATATGTGTCCGGGAGATTTGTCCCGGTATAGAAAATCATACCGAGCGGGGCGACATGGGAACTCAGCGCGTAATCAGGTGCGATCGCTTTAGCGACCAAATCCGGTCGTTGGGGTTGAACACGCGGATCGATATGTTGTCCGTAATAGCTATAGGGCCATCCATAAAATGCTCCGTCTTTCACGGATGTCATGTAATCCGGTACAAGGTCGGGTCCTAGTTCGTCGCGCTCGTTGACAACAGCCCACAGAGTTTTGGTCTGGGGTTCGAATTGCAATCCGTTCGGGTTCCGCAAGCCTGTCGCGAATTCTCGATGAGCACCGCTGGCCCGGTCGATTTCCCAGATCGAGGCCCGGTCGAGTTCGGCCTGAATTCCGTTTTCAGTAATGTTGCTGTTGGACCCAACGCCGGCATACAACTTGGTGCCGTCCGCGTTCGCGGTCAGGCTTTTCGTCCAGTGATGATTGATCGGGCCAGCCGGCAAATCCGTCAGCTTGACACCAGGCCCGTCGATTTTCGTTTGTCCTGTTTGATAGGAAAAGCGCGTCACGGCATCGGTATTGGCGACGTATAAATCATCTCCGACGAGAACGACGCCGAACGGCGAATTGAGACGATCGATGAATGTCGTTTTTAAAGCCGGCTGTCCGTCCTTCGCGGGCCGAATCAACACGATCCGGTTTCCCGCTTTCGTATTTGAATGAGCCCGTTTCTCGATCCAGTTCATGATAAATTCTTTGGGGCGGTTGATCGGGGCTTTGGGACCATCCGCCTCGACCACAAGAACGTCACCGTTGGGTAAAACATAAAGTGAGCGCGGATTTTTCAGATCCGAAGCGAGCGCTTCAATCTTCAGGCCGGCGGCGACTTTCGGTGTCTCACCATTCCATCCCGTCACTTTGGCCACATGCATCGGCGGCAGGAGATATTGATGGATGTCGGGCAGATAAGGATTGGCGCCGATCTGCCGTTGCGGATCGATTGGATCCGGCCCGCAGCTAACGACGTTCAACGCAGCGATTCCGAGAAGGAGTGAGGTTGCCCACTTCATTGGTCACCTCCTGCAACGACGCCGACGCTATGACGATAGACCATTGTCCAGCCGTTCCAGCTGGTCACCAGCAAGATCAAAACCACAATACCGGAGAGGGCCAGCCCCGTCGGCACAACCGAGGTGTAAGCGTCGCGGCTATGGACGAACGAGTTAATGATCGAAAGTATGATCGCCGCCAGATTGCCGATGACATGGATCCAAGCGGCCCGCCGGTTTTGAACCTGACGATTGGCCACAAAATCAATAAGTCCAGTGATGACCACAAAAATTGCGATGATGAGGCCTACTGCGAGGAGCCACGCGGAGAAATTGGCCCACATCATATTGGCTGATTGCCAATAAACTACATCACTCACGAATGCTCCTACAAAACACACCAGCGGAAACGGCACCAGCAGGGCGTGAAGGGGGCCGCCGCCGATAGAGGCGAAAGACCAAGGATTTTTTCCTGTCATGGATCACCGTTATTTGAGAATGACATCATTCGACGGGGCGACCCCATGGCCGGGCACGGCCACCCATCGGAAAGCTCGGAACGAACGACCATCTAGCTCGCTTGTTCCAGTGTTTCCGGCATATCTGGCGGTACGGTCAGAGGGCATATCAGCGATTTCCGAAGCCTTAGAAATCACCTTTGCGCTGCGGTAGGAAGTAATAACTTTTTGAACTGCCAGGACAAGTTTGAGTGACGTGGGGAGCAACTCCATGTTAGCCTTGGAGTTGATGAAGAGCTAAAAGCCGTCATCGACAGACAAGGAGATTGAGATGTCGTGGAAGACCCCGAAGATCGTTGAAGTGCCAGTCGGATTGGAAATCAATTCGTATGCCTGCGCGGCGCGCAAATAAGCTACGTCCATATAAGCCACGAGCAATCCGGCTGCGCCGGAAGTTCCTTGAGGGATTTCTGTACGGGGCCGGATAGCTTGTTTGCATTTATGATCGAACATTCATTTATGCTCGAACATTGATGTCGGTGTTGCACAAGGGGCGTATCGTATTTTGAACGCATCGCATTAGAATAGGACGGAGCGTTTATGCGCGTCGTCGTGCTGGGAGCCGCGGCAGGTGGCGGCGTTCCTCAATGGAATTGCAATTGCGATATTTGCCGTGTGTTTCGCGATTTGCGTCCCGAACTTCAGGCCACCCAGGCCTCCATTGCTGTCACCGCCGATAATGAGCACTGGTTCTTGATCAATGCGTCGCCGGACCTTCGTCAGCAGCTCATCGCGACTCCGGCATTGCATCCTAAAACAGGTCATCTGCGGCATAGCCCGATTGCCGGTGTGATCCTGACCAACGCGGAGGTTGATGCCGTCGCAGGCCTGCTGTCGATGCGGGAGGGATGGCCCTTCACGATCTATGCCCATGCACAGGTCCTTTCGATTTTGAAGTCGAACAGCATTTTTAATGTGCTGGATGAGAAACGCGTTCGGCGCGAACATGTTGAGATCGATACGGCGTTCGAGCCAAAGCTTTCCGATGGGGCGCCATCAGGTCTGGAAGTTCTTGCCTTCGCCGTGCCCGGCAAGCGCGCGTGGTATCTCGAAGGTGAATTATCGCAACAGGAAAGCGAGAGCCCGGGCGACACCCTCGGACTGCGGATCACAGACAAAGCCAGCGGCAGATACTTCTATTTCATCGCGGCATGTGCCGCCCTGACACCCGGGCTCAAGCAAAAGCTTCGGGGCGCGCCATTGGTGTTTTTTGACGGCACCCTTTGGCGCAATGATGAATTGATCGCAGCTGGCCTTGGTGCAAAGACCGGACAGCGGATGGGACATATGTCCATATCGGGAGACGACGGCGTCATTGCAGAGCTTGCTGAACTTGGAATTGAGCGAAAGATTTTCTTTCACATCAATAATTCGAATCCGGTCTTGCTGCCGGGGTCGACAGAACGGTCGGCGGCAGAGGGTGCTGGCTGGCAAATTCCAGGCGACGGGACGGAGATTGTGGTTTGACGGCACGGAGATTGTGATTTGACGGCGATGAATGTTTTTACCCTGAAAAAAGGTACGCCGCTGGACAGCCCGGATGAGCTTGAAGCAGCTCTGCGCGGGATCGGAGCGTTGCGCTATCACAATCTGCATCCGTTTCATAAGCTGCTGCACGGCGGCAAATTGAACAAGGGTCAGGTTCAGGCCTGGGCGCTGAACCGATATTACTATCAAAGCTCGATTCCTATCAAAGACGCGGTTGTGATCTCACGCTTCCGCGACCGCGACATCCGCATGGAGTGGCGGCACCGTATAGAGGACCACGATGGCGATGTCGGTAAGGAAGGCGGCATCGAGCGCTGGCTGAAGCTGACCGAGGGTCTTGGACTCGACAACCGCTATGTCGAGTCCGCCGAGGGCGTCCTGCCGGCGACACGCTTTGCGGTAGACGCCTATGTCCATTTTGTGCGCGACAGAACGCCGCTGGAGGCCATCGCCTCATCGCTGACGGAGTTGTTTGCGCCCAACCTGCATGAAGAGCGCATTTCCGGCATGCTTGCGCATTACGATTTCATCAATCCGAGCATCATGAGTTATTTCAAGCGGAGGATGGAGCAGGCCCCGCGCGATGCCGATTTTGCTCTTAACTTTGTCAAACGGCACGCAAACACGCCAGACGAGCGTGAGGCCGTATGCAATGCCCTGATCTTTAAAACAAACGTTCTGTGGGTTCAGCTCGATGCGCTCTATCACGCTTACGTCGATGGCCACGTTCCGCCGGGCGCCTTTGTGCCGGAGCAGCGGTAATGACATTGCGAAACCGCCGGCTCGACATAACTGACACGAGCAGGCCGATCCTGGCCAGACACGCCAGAATGAAATTTGACGAGCGGCGGCAGGTGTGGGTCATTCTGGTGCCGGAACGGGTGCTGGCGCCGGACGAGACAGCGGTGGAGGTGTTACAGCTATGCGATGGCGTTCGGACTGTTGCGAAAATCGTGGATGAACTTTCCACCAAGTACACCGCCGATCGGGAGCTGATTTTTAAGGACGTGATAGCGATGTTGCGGGATCTCGCCGAGAAGGGATTTCTCGCGGAGGTGCAAGATACACAGTCATGAACTCAGCTCATACTGATCCATCTTCGGTCTTGCGCGAGTCAAGCGACGGCCTCGCGGCGCTGGCGCAAAAAGAGCCGCTCACGCGGACCTTCGGGATTCCGCTCGCAGTTCTGGCGGAACTGACGCATCGGTGCCCGCTGCAATGCCCGTATTGTTCGAATCCGGTCGAACTTGAGCGCGGCGGTGCGGAGCTGACGACCGGTGAATGGAAACGGGTGCTTGGCGAACTCGCAGACATTGGCGTGCTTCAGGTTCATTTTTCCGGCGGTGAGCCAACTGCGCGAAAGGATCTTGTGGAGCTTGTCAAACACGCAACCGATGTCGGCCTGTACACCAATCTGATCACCTCCGCGGTGCTGCTGAGCCGGGACAAGCTCGCGGCATTGTCGGATGCCGGGCTATGTCATGTGCAAATCAGTTTCCAGGGCAGCGAGCGGTCCATCGCCGATCGCGTCGCCGGGTTGAAAGACGCGCATACGAAAAAAATTGAAGTCGCGCACTGGGTGCGGGAGCTCGGTTTGCCACTGACGGTCAACGCGGTGATGCACCGGCAGAACCTGTTTCAGCTTGCCGATGTCATTCAGATGGCGGTCGATCTCGACGCGGACCGCCTTGAGGTCGCCAATGTGCAGTATTACGGCTGGGCGCTGAAAAACCGCGCGGCGCTGATGCCGACCATCGAGCAGGTGGATGAAGCGTCCCACGTGGTCGAGGAAGCGCAGGCACGGCTCAAGGGAATTCTCGCGATCGATTACGTCGTTCCGGATTATTATGCGCTGCGGCCAAAGAACTGCATGGGTGGCTGGGGCCGCCAGTTTTTCAATATCTCTCCGTCAGGAAAAATCCTGCCATGCCATGCGGCGGAGACGATCACCGGCCTTGCGTTCGAGTCGGTGCGGGATCATTCGATCGCATGGATCTGGCAAAATTCTGAAGCCTTCAATCGCTATCGGGGAACCGACTGGATGCCGGAGCCTTGCAGAACGTGCAGTTATAAAGAGGTGGATTACGGCGGCTGCCGTTGCCAGGCCTTTGCATTGACAGGCAGTGCCGGCAATACCGATCCGGCTTGTGCATTGTCGCCGATGCATGATGAAATCTTCAAGAGTGCGACAAGCGAAGCCGCAGGCGATAGCCGGCGTTTCATTTATCGCAGTTTCGCCGGTGGCACGTATGAGGCTGATACACATGGGGCCTGACGCCGCCGATCTTGCAACGTCGAAGACCAAAATCGATTCGTTTCAGCCGCTGACGACACGATATTTGTCTGTCGGCGACGGACACGAGATCTATGTCGAGACTGTTGGGCGTGCCGATGGCATCCCTGTCGTTTATCTTCATGGCGGCCCTGGGAGCGGCTGCCAGCCCGATCACCGGCGGCTGTTCGATCCGCTGCGGTTTCATGCGGTGTTGTTTGACCAGCGCGGGGCAGGGCGGAGTCGTCCCAAAGGGTCGCGCGTGTCGAACACGCTTGCGCATCTGATCGCGGATATGGAATTGATCCGGGAAACTTTAGGCTTTGAAAGATGGCTCGTTGTCGGCGGTTCTTGGGGCGCCACCCTGGCGCTGGCTTATGCACAGATCCATCCGCAACGTGTCATCGGCATCGTGTTGCGCGCGACATTTCTCGGCACCCGCGACGAACTCGATGCCGCATTTCTGCAAAATTTGCCGCGGTTTTATCCCGAGCTTTACGAAGATTTTCTTGCGATGTTGCCTGCGGAGGAACGCAAAGCGCCTCTCGATGCTTACTGGCGGCGCATTCTTGATGCGGATCCGGCTGTGCATGCGCCCGCATCCCGCGCATGGCACGATACGGAGCGGATTCTGTCGGAGCACAAGCCCTCAAAGACCCGGCTTGATTTTACGTCCATCAATGATGCCGCGCGGGGTCTTCCGTCAACGCCGTTCATGGAAGCTCATTATTTCCAAAGCGACTGTTTCATGACGCCGGGACAACTTTTGGAAAATGCGGCGCTGCTTCAAGGTATTCCGGGCCGCATTGTACAGGGGCGCTACGATCTCCTTTGCCCGCCAGCGACAGCGTACGCGTTGACACGTGTCTGGCGCGACGCACAGGTGCGCGTCGTCGAACAGGCCGGGCATTCGCTTTATGATCCCGGCATCCGTGAAGGGCTCGTCGCGGCGATCAACGATCTGTTATAGGTGCATCCGGTCGCGGTTCGCAATTTCGATTGCAAAGTGCGAGCGAGACAAGGAAACTGTTATCTAGAGCCTCGCCATGTGTGCAATGAAATTGCGTGCGACAAGGGGCCCATAAAAGGGAGATTTGGATTACGATGTTCTCAACATCTCGCGCGGTTTTGCTCGCAACTGTTTTCGCCGGCGTCTTCGCTTTTGACGCCAATGCTCAACAGCCAGCACCTGCGGCTGCTCCACCCGCAGCCGCATCTGCGGCGCCGGCTCTGCCGCCGGGCTCGCCATTGGTTGGCCGGCCGGAGAGCGCGAACGCTGCCAAGCTCGCGCCTGTTTCAGGCCCGCCGATTCCAACGTCTGCCGACAAATTGCCGACAGCTAAGCTCAAGGTGCCGCAGGGCTTTAATATTGAAGTTTATGCTTCCGGCGCGGGCAATGCGCGCTCGATCCGCGTGGGTGATAAAGGCACGGTGTTTGTCGGCAGCCGTACGCTGGACAAGGTATACGCGATCGTCAACAAGGATGGAAAGCGCAGCGTAAAGGTACTTGCTTCAGGGCTTTATCGCCCGAACGGTCTCGCTTTCCATAATGGCACGCTCTACATCGCCGAGTTGTCGAAGATCTCCAAGATCGACAATGTCGAGGACGTCCTCGACAATCCACCCAAGCCGACGGTGATCTACGACAATCTGCCGAAGGACGAGGCCCACGGCTGGAAATTCATTGCCATTGGACCCGACAACAAGCTCTACGTGCCAGTCGGCCAGCCCGGCAACAATGTGCTGCATGACGATGCGCACGGCCAGATTCGTCGAATCAATCTCGATGGTTCGGGAGCAGAAGTGGTGGCGCTCGGCGTGCGTAACACAGTCGGCTTCGACTGGAATCCAGTCACCAAGCAGCTCTACTTCACCGACAACGGCCGTGACTGGCTCTCCGAGGACATTCCAGCAGACGAACTCAACCGCCTCACCAAGGTGGGCGAGGATTTCGGGGCGCCGTATTGCTATCAGGGCAACTTCACCGATCCCGAATTCGGCTGGGGCAAATCCTGCAGCGAGTTTACGCCGCCCGTCGGGCTGCTTGGGCCACACACCGCATCGCTTGGCATGCGCTTCTACACCGGCAGTATGTTCCCCGCTGCCTACAAGAATGTCATCTTCGTCGCTCGCCATGGCTCCTGGAACAAGACAGTGAAAGAGGGCGGTGACGTTGTGGCTGTGAAGCTCAACCAGGACGGAACGGTCAAGTCGGTCGAGCCGTTCCTCACGGGATTCATCGAAAACAACAATTATCTCGGTCGGCCGGTGGACGTGCAGCAGCTGAAGGATGGATCGTTGCTGGTGTCCGATGACTGGAACGGCGCGGTTTACCGTGTGACTTACGGCCAGAAGGCCGCGGCTAACTGAGAGTTGTTTCACGATCAACCGGGAGTGCACCACGCACTCCCGGTTTGTCATTTTTCCCGTCGCGTTGGCGGCTATCGATTATAGGTTCGTCATGCGTCTCGTCACGGCTTCTCTCCTCGTCACCCTATCTGTGGGATTATGTCATGCTCAGTCGCTGACCGAGCGGATGACGACATGTCTTGCGTGCCATGGCGAGAGCGGCAAATCCGACATGGAAAATACGCCGTCGCTGGGCGCGCAGCAGCCGGCCTATGCGCTGATTCAGCTTTATATGTTTCGTGAAAAGTTGCGGACATCCGACATCATGAACGAGATGGCGAAGGATCTGACCGACGACGATCTGCGGGCTTTTTCGGACAAGATCGGCACTTTGCCAAAGCCTGCCCCGCCGGATGATGTTGGCGATCCCTCACGTATGCAAAAGGGCGCGGCGCTCGCCCAGCAAAATCATTGCAATAGCTGTCACAACCCTGATTTTTCGGGCCGTGACAGCATTCCGCGCATCGCCAACCAGCGCGAGGATTACCTTGCGAAGACCATGCGCGAATACAAATCCAACACCCGTCATGGCTATGATGCCACCATGGCGGACGTCTTGCAGACGGTCAGCGACGAGCAGATCACGGATCTTGCTTATTACGTCGCGCACGTCCGCTAGCGTATGATCCGCCAAAGTGTGAGCGGTTTGGCGAAGCGGTCATCCGCCTCTCAATCATTCAGGGCGCGATCGAACGCAAGACCCGGTTCACTTTTTCCGGTTGCTTGTGCGGACGGTCAGTTCGGCACCTTCACCTCAACGCCAAGTCCCGAATACCATGCGGCAATATCGGCGATATCGTCGTCCGATAGCGGCTTTGCGATCAAACTCATCGTATCGTCTTTACGCTCGCCGGAACGAAAGGCCTGCAACTGCTTCTCCAGATACATCGCCGGCGAACCGGCGATGTTGGGCGCCATCGGCATTTTGGAGAGGCCGTCGATACCGTGGCAGGCCGCGCATGCCCGCGCTTTCCTGCGCCCTGCCTGCGCGTCGGCGGCTTGAATCATCTCACTGGAGATGAACAGCAGGCCAAGAGCGAGCAGATTTATTATCACCCGAAAACCGGTCATTCTCATTCCTAATTTCGGAAATGTGGAGGCGTCTGAAAACCCGCAGCAAGAGACTTTTGCTGCGGGTTTTGTCGGCTTTCATTTCGTTAGTTGCCGTCGTAGGTGATGCGATAAAGTGCGCCGACAAGGTCGTCGGAAACCAGCAAAGAGCCATCGCGCAACGTCGCGATATCCACCGGCCGTCCTGTATACTCGCCATCCGGCGTCAGCCATCCGGAAGCGAAGACCTCGGTCTTGTCCGCGCTGCCGTCAGCCTTAAGCGAAGTAAACATCACCCGTGCGCCGATCGGCTCGGTACGATTCCACGAGCCGTGCTGAGCCGAGAAGATGCCGCCGCGATATTTCGCCGGGAATGACTTGCCGTTGTAGAACGTCATGCCGAGATCGGCCGCATGGGCGTCCATCTCGATTTCGGGGAAGATCGTATTGGCTGGCGGCGTATCGGCCTTGTATTCGACGGTACGCACCTTGCCGCCGCCATAATAAGGAAAACCGAAGTTCTGCCCGGCCTGCGTGGCTCTGTTGAGTTCGCCGGGAGGTATGTTATCGCCCATGCCGTCGACC
>DASWQB010000442.1:0-9153 GCA_036398335.1 Afipia sp.
ACGACCGGGGTGAAGTTCGGCATCGGCCGCGCCACCTACGACGCCTCTCAGGAAATCCGCTCCGGCGACATCGACCGCGACGAGGGCGTAGCGCTGGTCAAGCGCTTCGACCTCGAATATCCCTCGCGCTTTGACGAGGAAATTTTCCGCTATCTGAGCATTCCCGAAAAGGAATTCCCGGAAGCCAGCAAGATGTTCGAGGAGCCGATCGTGACCCGGCAGTATTTTGACCGGCTGACCGACACCTTCCGCTCGCCGCATCTGTGGAAGTGGGTTGGCAACAACTGGCAACTGCGTCATACGGTCGAGGATATCTAACCCGGGTCGGTGGCCGCGTGAACAATCTGCGAATTATCCCGCGCCTTGATATCAAAGGGAAAAATCTCATCAAGGGTGTGATGCTGGAAGGCCTGCGGGTGATGGGCGACCCTCAGGAATTTGCGCTACGCTATTACGAGGCGGGCGCGGATGAACTCGTCTACATGGATATCGTGGCCAGCCTCTACGGTCGCAACAATCTCAGCGATATCATCCGCCGCGCCGCCGACAATATCTTCATCCCGATTACGGTGGGTGGCGGTATTCGCTCGGTTGACGATGCGCGCCACATCCTGCGTTCGGGCGCAGACAAGGTTGCGATCAACACCGCTGCCATCGCGCGGCCTGAACTCATCACCGAAGTCTCGCGGCATTTTGGATCGCAGGCGATGGTGCTGTCGATCGAGGCCAAGCAGATCGCGCCGGGCAAGTGGGAAGCCTACACCGACAACGGCCGCGAGCGCACTGGCCTCGACGTGCTGGACTGGATCAGGCGCGGCGTCGAACTCGGTGCCGGCGAAATTCTTTTGACGTCGGTGGACCGCGAAGGCACCCGCAAGGGCTTCGACATCGATCTGATCGGCAAGGTCAGCGCCGCCGTGCCGGTGCCGGTGATCGCCAGCGGCGGTATGGGGACCATCGAGCATTTCCTCGAGGCCGCGCAGCGCGGTCACGCTGATGCGGTTTCAATGGCAGATGTGCTGCATTACAATCGCATCACGCTCGCCGACATCCGCGCTCGTGCGCTTGAGGCAGGCCTAGCGGTGAGAACGCTCAGATGACTTCGCGCAAGGTCACGCTGCTCGACTTCGGCATGTGCAATATGCTCAATGTTGCGCGTGCGCTCGAGCGTTCCGGTGCGGATGTGCAGGTCACCGAAAATCCGAAGGATGCAGTCGCGGCCGAGCGTCTCGTGGTGCCGGGTGTCGGCGCATTTTCCGAATGCATGAAAACGCTCGATGCACTCGGGCACGGCGACGCGATCCGCGAGTATGTCAAATCGGGACGCCCGATGCTGGGCATCTGCGTCGGCATGCAAATTCTGTTTGAGGCGAGCGAGGAATTCGGCGAAACGCCGGGTCTCGGGATTTTTCCGGGCCGGGTGCAGCCAGTGCCGAAAATGACGACCGGCGGCGCGCCGCAGCGCGTGCCGCATATCGGCTGGAACCATCTGATCGCACCGCAGACCGGCCGGTCATGGACGGATACGCTGCTGGCACCCTACACCGGCACCGGACCTGCGGTGTATTTCGTGCATTCCTTTGCGGCGCAGCCAGGGAATCCCGCAGATCGCTTGGCCGATTGTGACTATGGCGGCCATCGTATCAGCGCGATGGTCCAGCGAGACAATGTGACCGCGACGCAGTTTCATCCGGAACGCAGTGGCACCGCCGGGCTGAAGATGCTCGAAGACTTCATTCGGCAATAGTCCATGAAAAAAACCCTCGCTATCATTCCGGCGCGCGGGGGCTCGAAGCGGCTGCCGGGAAAGAACGTGCGCGAATTTCTGGGTTATCCGCTGATCCACTGGTCGATCATTTTCGCCCGTTCGATCCCGCAATTCGATAAAGTCGCTGTCTCCACCGATTCCGAGGAGATTGCTGATGTTTGCCGGAGTATAGGGCAGGAGGTGGCGGGCTTGCGTCCAGCGGTGCTCGCAACCGATACCGCAACTTCCGCCGATGTTGTGCTGGATGTGCTGGACCGCGAGCAAAAGCAAGGGCGGTTTTACGATCGTATTGCATTGCTGCAGCCGACTTCACCGATGCGGGAGGCATCGAGATGGGAAAAGGCATTTGCCTGCATGGAAAGCCCTGACACCGAAGCGGTAATCGGCGTGGGATATGCGTCGGGTCATCCGACGCATATGTTTCACGTCGGCGATGACGGCTTTCTGGTTCGTGACGAGGCGGCCGCGCCGGACGGCGCGCGGGAGCGCCTGGCTGTGCTCGGCAACCTATATCTGATCCGCACCGACGTGCTCGAGGTGCAGCGCACGTTCTTTCCGCCGCGCACGGTCGGCGTCGTTTGCGACAAACCTTACGAGATGATCGATATCGATACCAAAGCCGACTGGATCGCCGCGGTAGCCTTCGGCAAGCAATACGGCAGGACGCCATGAGCGCAGCAACAGGCACGTTCATCATCGCCGAGGCCGGCGTCAACCATAACGGCGACGATGCGAAAGCGCTGGCACTGGTCGAAGCCGCGGCCGCAAGCGGCGCCGACGCGGTCAAGTTCCAGACCTTCTCCGCCGACAGGCTGACGCGGCGCAATGCCGAGAAGGCTCAGTACCAGAAAGAGGCGACTGGCGGCGGCGACCAGTTCGACATGCTCAAATCGCTGGAAATGTCGCACGACCTGCATCGCAAGCTGCTGGAGCGCTGCGCCAAGCTCGACATCGAATTCATGTCGACCGGCTTCGACGAAGAGTCGCTGGATTTTCTGGTCGGACTCGGCATCCGCCGCATCAAGGTGCCGTCGGGCGAGATCAACAATGTGCATTTCCTGCGCCACGCAGCGTCGAAGAATCTGCCTCTGATTGTCTCGACCGGGATGGCGACGCTTGACGAGGTTAAGGAGGCGTCTGACGTCATCGCCGTGGAACGCAAGGCGCGGGGCTTCACCACGCCGCTGAAGGACCTGGTGACGATCCTGCATTGCACGTCGAACTATCCCGCGAAAACCACCGACGTGAATTTGCGCGCGATGACGACGATCATGCGTGAGACGGGGCTTCCGGTCGGCTATTCGGATCACACGCTGGGACTCGCGGTCTCGACCGGGGCGGTGGCGCTAGGCGCCAGCGTGATCGAGAAGCATTTTACCCTCGACAGCAATTTGCCGGGGCCGGACCACAAGGCGTCGCTGGAGCCGGCTCAGTTGACCGCACTGGTGCGTCAGATCCGCGATATCGAGAGGGCGCTTGGCTCTGCAATCAAGGAGCCCACGGCGTCGGAGTTGCCGGTCCGCGACGTGGTCCGCCGCAGCGTCACGTCCGTCCGTTCCATCGCTAAGGGGGCCGCGATCGCGTCAGGCGACATCGCGCTGCTGCGGCCGGGCACGGGGATCGCGCCAGCGCAGTTCGACGCCGTCATCGGCCGCCGCGCCGCGCGCGACATTGCCGCGAACGAGACGCTGCAGTGGACTGACCTCACGTGATGCGGCGCATTTGCTACATTACCGGCACGCGCGCCGATTTCGGCTTGATGCGATCGACGCTTGATCTGATCCATCGCTCCAAAGCGCTCGATCTCTCCATCCTCATTACCGGGATGCATCTGTCGCGCGAGCACGGCTATACGGCGGGTGAAATCGAGGCCTCCGGTCTTCCGATATTTCGGACCATTCCGGTCGCGGCGGGTGTGCCGAGCGGCGCGCTCATGGCGAAGCATCTCGGCGAAATGGTGATCGGCTTCACCGACGCGCTGTCTGAATTGAAGCCCGATCTCGTTCTGGTGCTTGGCGATCGCGGTGAGATGCTGGCGGGAGCGCTCGCTAGCGTGCATCTCAATATTCCGGTCGCACATATTCATGGCGGCGAGCGCTCCGGCACGGTGGATGAATCGATCCGCCACGCCATTTCCAAATTTTCGCATTTTCATTTTGTCGCGACGAATGAGAGCCGAACGCGACTGGTGCGCATGGGTGAACGTGAGGATCGCGTCTGGACCGTCGGCGCACCCGGTCTGGACGGTTTGCGCGAACTTGCGACGTTGGATCGTGAGGCGCTGTGCTGCAGCGTCGGTTTCAATCCGGAGGGCTCTCTTGCTCTTCTGGTCTATCATCCGGTGATCCAGGAAGCGGAGCAATCCGGCGCATACGCCGCCGCCATTGTCGATGCGCTCGTGCGGCTTGGCGTGCAGACCGTCGCGGTGAAGCCGAATTCCGACGCTGGCAGTCTCGCCGTGCGCTCGGTGTTGGAAGATCGCGCGAGGGCGAAGCAGATTCACCTCGCAATCCACCTGCCACGTCCGGAATTTATCTCATGGATGGCCGCCGTTGATGTCATGACCGGTAATTCCAGCAGCGGCATCATTGAGGCAGCGACATTTGGAACGCCGGTCGTCAATATCGGGTCTCGGCAGAATCTGCGTGAGCGCAATGCCAATGTCGCAGATGCCATGAATGTGGGTGAGACCGGCACGGCCCTTCTACGTGCATTGAAGGGTCCAAGATTCGACGGTCGTAACGTCTATGGCGATGGCAAATCCGGTCTGCGCATCGTTAAATTGCTCGAAGAAATTGATCTAACGCAAATGACCGGTGCGAAAGCCAATGTTTACTGAATCTATTCTTCTCGTCGGTGCGGGCGGTCATGTTTGGGTTGTGCTCGATGCGTTGCTCGTTGGCGGCGTCGACGTTGGAGGAGTGCGCATCTTCGATGAAAGCGTGGCGAGAATTGGTAAAAAGATCCTTGGCCTGACTGTGGAAAAACTGTCTACGGATATCGGTTTGACGGGAAAATTCTTTCACATCAGCGTAGGGGCCAATCACGGCCGGAAAGCACTGTTTGAGAGATTTCAGCAAGCGGGAGCCATGCCACGCACGATTGTTCATCCGGCGGCCATCGTTGCGACAAGTGTTTCGGTTGGCGCAGGAACGTTCGTGGCTGCGCGCTGTATTATTGCGCCCGCGACAACGATCGGTGAAGGTTCCATTGTAAACCACGGCGCCATCGTCGATCATGAATGTCGGGTCGGTGCATTTTGTCACGTCGCGCCCAATGCCACACTGGGCGGCAATGTCACTTTGGAGGACGAAGTATTCTTAGGTGCTGGTGTTAATGTGTTACCGGGCTTGACGATCGGCCGCGGCACGACGGTTGGTGCCGGCGCGGTGGTCACAACGAACGTGCCGGCTAACACGATTTATGCGGGTATCCCTGCCCGTAAATTGCGCTAAGGAACTTTTTGAAATGGATATTTCTCACCTCTGCATTACCCGCGATGCGACTTTGCTTGAGGCCCTGGACCAGCTGGATCGCGGCGGCAAGAAGATTCTGGTTCTGGTGGACAGTGATCGCATACTGCAGCGCACTGTCAGCGATGGCGACCTGCGGCGCCTGCTGCTGAATGGTGCTGCGCTCGAAGATACGATCGGGGCGCTCCCTGATGTTAAACCGTTGGTCATTCCGGAGAGCGCAACACGGCGTGAGGCGCTCGAAATCATGAACCGGCACACCGTGAGCCAGCTGCCAATAGTGGATGTCAGCGGACGCGTCATCGACTTGGTCGAGCGTGCGGAGATCGACGAGCAGATTCTGCTGTCAACACCGCATATGGGCGACAGCGAGATTTCCTTCATTGAGGATGCATTCCGCACCAACTGGATCGCACCCACCGGACCGAATGTCGATGCCTTCGAGGAGGAGGTTGCGGAGAAGGTTGGCGTCAAACACGCCGTCGCATTATCCTCTGGTACGGCGGCGATCCATCTGTCGCTCGTTATACTTGGCATCGGGCCCGGTGACGTCGTGTTCTGCTCATCGCTGACTTTTGCGGCCAGCGTCAATCCAATTGTCTATCAGGGGGCCGAGCCTGTTCTGATCGATTCGGAGCCGGAAAGCTGGAACATGTCCCCGGTGGCACTGGAGCGCGCGCTGGAAAGCGCGCGGCGCGAGAACCGTCTGCCGAAGGCAGTCATCGTCGTATGCCTCTACGGACAAAGCGCCGACATGGATCCGATCATCGCGCTATGCGATAAATACGGTGTTCCGATCGTGGAGGATTCAGCGGAATCGCTTGGTGCGAAATACAAAAGCAAGCCGTCAGGCACTTTTGGCCGTATCGGAATTTACTCTTTCAACGGTAACAAGATTATTACCACCTCCGGCGGCGGCATGATTGTTACGGAGGAAAAGGAAATCGCCGACAGGGCGCGTTTTCTTTCGACGCAGGCACGCGATCCGGCGCTTCACTACCAGCACAGCACGGTCGGCTACAATTATCGCATGAGTAACATTCTGGCCGGCATCGGGCGAGGCCAGATCAAGGTGCTCGACCAGCGCGTCGCTGCCCGCCGCGCGGTCTACGACCGCTATTGCGAGGCGTTCAAGAACGCAAGCTGGCTGAAAATGATGCCGGTGCCGTCATGGAGCTATTCGACGCACTGGATTTCGGCCTGCACTATAGAAGAAGATGTGCGAGGCCACACCGCTGCCGGTGTCATCAAGAGGCTGTTCGGCGAATTCATTGAAGCGAGGCCAGTGTGGAAGCCCATGCACCTGCAGCCGGTGTTTGCTCACCACAAGTATTTTCCGCACAGTAACGGGTCGGTGTCGGACGGCCTGTTTGAACGCGGCATCTGCCTGCCATCAGGATCGAACATGACCGAGGCGCAGATCGATCGCGTCGCGCAGACCGTGCTCAAGGTCGGAAAACAGATGCTTTAATGAATTGGTCAAAGGCGAATATTTTTCCGTAAATTGGTGGGCAATGGATTCCAGCCGATGTTCAAAAGTCGTTCGGGGCTGGCTACCAGCGGCTGGCAAATACGTTCGTAAATCTCGGATTTCCCGATGATGCGGAGCAACAAATTGAGCATCATTGTTGGAATTGAAACCAGATTTCGCCTTATGCCGCGCGCTTGACGTATTTGCGTTATCATTTCGCTCAAACTTAGCGGGCTTGTATCGGCGACAATAAAAACCTGATTGATGGCACTCTCGCTTGTTAATACATGTCTTACAGCGGAATTGAAATTTTCAATCATCAGAATTGAGCGTGGCTGCGTGCAACTTCCGAACGGCAAAGGTATCGGTAAGCTTGCCAGCTTTATGAGCGTTGCGAGATTTCCTTTCGGCCGATCGCCGTAAATTACGACCGGTCGCAAAATCGTGTACTTGATTCCGCTCTTCTTGATAGCGAGTTCAGCCGCGAGCTTTGACTTTCCATAGGCAGATTTTGGCGTCGGTATGTCTTGCTCCGTCAGCACGTTGTATGCCGATGCGCCCGTTTGCGCCAGAATTGAAGATATAAATATGAAGTGCTCGACATGGGCCTGTTGCGCGGCTCTCACCATTGCCGCGGTCGCAAGATGGTTGATTTGGTCATATGTCTGGAATTCGCCTTCAGTGTGAGCGATGCCCGCGGTATGAATAATAACGTCGATCCCGGTAAGCAGCGGCATCCAAGCTGCCCCACTCTCCGAGAGATCCGGCATTTTCAAGGCTGTGGTGCGCGGATCGTTGTTGTAGCCTTCGAGTGAGCGCATCGCCGCGGAAACCGTAAATCCTTCGTCGGCGAGATATGGTACAAGGAGGCGCCCGACAAAACCATTGGCGCCCGTTACGAGAATATTTTTTGACTGCCTCATTCACTATCCATTGCTCAGATGCCGCATTATGCTCAGCTCGTTTGAGCTTACAAATAGCACGGTTATATGGACGAAATTCCGAGGACCGAAATTAGCGGCGGGAGCGGCCGGAGCTTTGAAGGAATTCATCCTGCGGTTTGGCGAATTGAGTGAGGATAAATGTAACCGCGGCAGCACTGGCAATAAGACAAATAATATTCACACTCGCGGACTGTGCAATTATTGATGCGGCGGCAAGAGCAACCAGAGCGACGTTAACCAGAGCAACTCGAGTAATTACTTGCAGAACGCTGAACCCGTTAACTGTCGCACGTTGATAAAAGTGGCTGCGATGAGAGACCCAGAAAGCTTCCCGGCTCATGATGCGGCGAATAAGAGTTACGGTCGAGTCCATGAGATAGTACAAGGGTAAAATGCAGGCGGCGACTAAATGTCCGGCACCTGCAAGTTGAAGGAGGCACCATCCGATCAATAAACCGATCGGCAGGCTTCCGGCGTCTCCTAAAAACAATTTTGCAATAGGTTTGTTGAAATAGGCGAACGCGACCATGCTGCCGCAGAGTGAAAGCGCTATCAGCGTAGCCCCCGTTGGTAGAAACCCAAAAATACCGAACGCCGCGAGCGCCGCGGTCACAGGAACAATCTCCGCAACCGTCATTAAATCAAGACCGTCCATAAAGTTAACAAGGTTGACGAACCACAGCCCAGCCAAAAAGAGAAACGATCTCTCGAGCCAGACGGGAATGAAATTTAGCAAATGAAAGTCGTGCGGCAATGAAGCGAGGACGCCGCCTACGGCTAAAGCTTGAAGAGCCAACCGAGGAAATATTTTTATTGTGAGCAAATCGTCGACCATACCCACAAAGGCGATAAAGGCTGTAGCCATCAAGACAGTGAGAAATTCAAAATCATCGTTATAGGCAGCTATTTTCCAAAACATAAAAATCGTCAAAATGGTCGCTGCGATAACGGCAAGACCGCCACCTTGAGGCGTCTGTTTTGTGTGAGAAGATCGTGCATTGGGTTGTGCCGTGACGTATCGCTGCAATGTCGGCATTAGCGCCAGAATAAAAAGGAAGCTCAAAGTGGCTGATGCAACCGGCACTGCAGCAAACACGGAAAGCCTCATGTCGCTCAACTCGCTCGATCTCGATTTAAGGAAACTGGCAGCCAGCAGGTCTAACTTAGATCGAACTAGCACGCCCGGGCGGCAGAAGCCAATGCTGCGAACCTCATAATTTATGGCCGGAACGCTGCTTCGGAAGTCGGGCGGTCCTTTTCAAACGTATGCCGCAATGGTAATTCCGTTCCGATTTGGCTCAGTCTGATGATTAATTGAAAGCGCTAAACTCACATGTCGAAACCCTTAAGGTTTGGGATCGTTGGTTGCGGGCGGATTGCCGTGCGACATTCAGAGTTGCTGGGCGGCGGACATATCACGGGAGCCGTACTGGCGGGGGTATGCGATGAGCGGCGCAATCGCGCAGATGAAGTAGCCGGGAAATTTGGAATAATTGC
>DASWQB010000443.1:0-7076 GCA_036398335.1 Afipia sp.
GCCGGCGCACACACTCGACTCGCTCGCCGCGCTCGAACCCTATCTCGCCCGGATTTGAGGACACAGCGATGCACACCCATCCCGATACGCTCGATATGGTCGCAACGCTCAAATCGCGCGGCGAGCCGTTCGCCCTGGCCACGGTGGTGCGCACGGTGTCGGTGACGGCGGCGAAGGCGGGTGCCAAAGCGGTAATCCGTCCTGACGGCAGCATCAGCGAAGGCTGGATCGGCGGCGGCTGCGCCCGCGCGGCCGTGCTCAAGGCGGCGCGCGAATCCATCGCCGACGGCCGGCCGCGCCTGGTCTCGATCCAGCCGAAGGATTTGCTGGAGAGAAATGGTGTCGTTGCAGGCGAAGAGAAAGAGGGAATTAAATTTGCGAACAACATGTGTCCGAGTCAGGGCAGCATGGACGTGTTCGTCGAGCCTGTTTTGCCGAAGCCCTCATTGATGATTTTCGGCGCGAGCCCGGTCGCGGTGGCACTCGCCGATATCGCCCCGCGCTTCGGCTATCGCGTCGTCGTCTGCGCTCCGGCGGAAGACCAGAAGTTGTTCGCTGAGGCGGATCAACGCATCGAGGGCTTCGCCTCGCCGGTGGTGTGCGAGGGCCAGCGCTTCGTCATCGTGTCCACCCAAGGTCGCGGCGACGAAGCGGCGCTACGCGCCGCGCTCTCGATCGACGCCGAGCACATCGGTTTTGTCGGCAGTTCGCGGAAGATGGCGGCATTGCGCAAAAGCCTGCTTGATTCTGGAATGCCGACCGAACGGTTCAACCGTCTCAAGGGACCGGCCGGCCTCGACCTCGGCGCTATCACGCCGGAAGAAATCGCGCTCTCGATACTGGCGGAAATTCTCGTTATCCGCCGGAGTAGCCAGCGCGAAACAACAATCGCATCAGCGTAAGGATTACGACCATGCAAATGAACGACAGCCAGCGTATTCCGGCATCCAAGGATAAAGTCTGGGCCGCCTTGAACGATCCGGAGGTCCTCAAGAAGTGCATTCCCGGTTGCCAGAGTCTGGAGATGACTTCGCCAACGGAAATGACCGCGACCGTCGTTTTCAAGGTCGGGCCGGTGAAGGCCACATTCGGTGGCAAGGTGACGTTGTCCGATCTCGATCCGCCGAACGGCTATCGGATTTCCGGTGAGGGCTCCGGCGGCATGGCGGGTTTCGCCAATGGCGGGGCGACCATCAAGTTGGAAGCCGAAGGCCCGGATGCGACGATCCTTCATTATGAAGTGGATGCGCAAATCGGTGGCAAGCTGGCTCAGCTCGGCGCGCGGCTAATCGATTCGACGGCGAAAAAGCTCGCAGGTGAATTTTTCGAGAAATTTGCTGCCGTCGTCAGCGAAACAGACGGATCGGCAGGAACGGGCGGGGGCGGTAAAATTGCCGGGACAGCAAGCGTTGCGGTGCTTGCGCTGCTGCTCAGCGCCAACTGGTGCTGTCTCACCGGACACCACCATGAATCGGACTCGTTATTTGTTTCCTCGATCTGTTCATCGCGTTCCTAGCTGTCAACGCAAATACCGGCAGAAAATCACTGAGACGTCGAACCTCGCTTTGATGGCCAGCGAGGCCGGATTTATTCAGGAAAGGTGGAGGCGATTTTGCAGGCGACGTCGGCGGGGCAGCTGCAGGCGTCCGGTCTGGCGGTGACGCCGAAGCCTGTGCAATCGGCGCCATTCGTGGTGCGGGTGAAGCTCGACGATGTAGACTTCTCGCGAAACCTGCCGGCAGGCAGCGTTGCCGACGCGGCGATTTTCACCGACCGCGTCAAGCCTGCCCATGTCATCCGCAAAGTGTTGCTGCGGCAGATCGCGACCTTGAATTATGTGAATCCGTTTTGATCGCGAATGGCAAGTTTTCCAGGTCGAAGATAATGCGGTGCCTGTCTGCCTAACGATAGTTCTCGATCTTGTGCAAATATGTCGCCGCGAGCTTGAGATCGCTGACGAACTGTTTGTATTCGCGCTGCTTGGCCTCTTCATCGGGGAGCCGCAATAAATAAGACGGGTGTATCGTCACGAGTGCCTTGATGCCCTCGGCAAGATCGATCAGGCGGCCACGATTTTTCCCGATCGGCGTGATCTTGCCGAACACGCTCTGAGCAGCGGTCGCGCCCATCGCCACCACCAGCGCGGGCTGGATCGCTGCGAGTTCACGCTCATACCATTGGTGACAAGCTTTGATCTCGGGCGTATTCGGCTTCTGATGCAGCCGGATTTTTCCGCGTGGCTCGAATTTGAAATGCTTTACGGCATTGGTGATGTAGATCGTGCTGCGTTCGATGCCGGCGTCTTTCAATCCCCGGTCCAGCATCTGGCCGGCGGGGCCGACGAACGGTTTTCCAGCGAGATCTTCCTTGTCGCCGGGCTGCTCGCCGATAAACATCGCGGACGCATGAGCCGCGCCTTCTCCGAACACGGTTTGGGTGGCGTTTTTCCACAGATGACATGCGCGGCAATTGGCGGCTTCTTCACGCAGCGCAGCAAGTCCATGTGGTTTTGCAAGTTCCGAAGACAGTGCCATTTGCTCTTCCTCTTTTCGCTGCCGTGATCGGTTTGAAAATGATGCCCCGCTGTCGATCATCGCCTGCGTTTCCTGTCCGGCCTTGGCAATCAAGGAGTTAATTAGCGATGCCTCGGGTAGGTTCCGCCAATATCTTTTCGGCATTTCGGCCTGCATGGCTTTGATCTTGAGTCGTGCCGGATTGAAAATGCGGGCGTAATACGAGCGCCAGATCGATTCCAGCGGGTCATCGGAGGGTGCATCGGTCTTCATCGCGCCGGGAGTGAAGATGGTCCGGCTTCCATTCCAGTGCGCGCAACGATCCGGCGTGAGAATCGACCATGTCATGTTCGCAAAGCGTCGCTCGAAATGCGGAGCGGCCAATTCGACGATGTAATGCGCGGGCTCGAACCATGCGACAAAGCGAGAACTGTCCGCGCTCCGAAATTCACGAAAACGCACAAAGGCGTGCATTTTATGCTCGTCCCGGCGAACCTCCTTGGCAAATGTCTGAATGGCTGCAACATCGGCATCAATTGTCGTCATGAGCAAGGGAGTTTTGCGAAGCCGCCACAGCAGCCGATAAAGCAGTGCAAAGCGCTCAGGATGCCGGTTGAAGATCGCCGCGCCGGTGAGATCGATAAACCCGGAGGGCACGTTGAAGGTTTTGTCGGCAGCGACCGGTGCGGGCATGTTTGAAGGCTCGAACAATTCCGGCTCGCGGCCTGCAACCGCCCATGTCACATTTTCCGGGGGAATATCGGCGAGGACCAGAGCTCGTGCGGCATCGCGCCAGCCGATGAAATCCGTTTCATTGTCGAGCACGACAGTGTGCAAATCAGAACCCAAACTCGAATTGCGTGGCGGGCCGCCGGAATCTCTCAATCAGTCTTCTGCCGTCCAGCAATGATCCGGCCGGTTTATGATCCGAAAGGATAATGAAAGGCAGCGCCTTGTGTCGCGGCACATGCAACCGCGCCAGATCGGCGGCGCGCAGATGGGTCACGCGCCGTGCCGCGATGATGCGTTCGACGGTCTTTATGCCGAAGCCCGGAACGCGCAGCAGATTTTCGCGGCTCGCGCGATTGACGTCGAGCGGAAAGCGGTCGCGGTGGCGCAAAGCCCATCCGAGTTTCGGATCGATATCGAGCGGCAGCATGCCGCCTTCGAGCGGGTTGGTGATTTCATCGACGTTGAAACCGTAGAACCGCATCAGCCAGTCGGCTTGATAGAGCCGATGTTCGCGCACCAGCGGCGGAGCTTGAAGGGGAAGAGCACCGCTCGCATCTGGGATGGGACTGAAAGCCGAATAATACACGCGCTTGAGATTGTAGGAACAATACAGATTGGCGCTGGTCTCCAAAATGGTTCGATCGCTCGCAGCATCCGCGCCGACGATCATCTGTGTGCTTTGACCGGCAGGCGCGAAAAACGGCGCGTCTTTTTTATGTCTGGCCTCTTTCGCTTCGTCGAGCTTGAGCCGAAGCCGTCCCATGGTACGACGAATCGCACGAACGTCCTTCTCAGGTGCGAGCTTCGCAAGGCTCGTTTCGGTCGGAACTTCGATATTGATGCTGAGACGGTCGGCATATTTCCCGGCCTCAGTGATTAGTGCGTCGTCGGCATCCGGAATGGTCTTGAGGTGGATATAGCCGCGGAAGTGATGATCTTCCCGCAAGCTTCGCGCCACGCGCACGACCTGTTCCATGGTGTAGTCGGGGTTGCGGATTATGCCGGACGAAAGAAACAACCCTTCAATGTAATTACGCCGATAGAAATCGAGTGTCAGTTTGACTGCTTCTTCCACCGTGAACCGCGCGCGCTGCACGTTCGAGGAGACTCGATTGACGCAATAAAGACAATCATAGTTGCAGGCATTGGTGAGCAGGATTTTTAAAAGAGAAATGCAGCGGCCGTCCGGCGCATAGGAATGGCAGATGCCCATGCCGGCATCGGTCGAGCCAACTCCCTTGCCATCTCTACTGTCTCGGGTTGTCGTGCCGCTTGAGGCGCAGGAGGCATCGTATTTGGCGGCGTCCGCCAGGATTTCGAGTTTTCGTTGCACATCCATTTGCCAATCTCATTGTATTTTCAGGAGAAAAACCTTTGAAAGACTCCGGTTGACTCCTCCGGGCCTCCCGTCGTTATATAGAACATAACATGAACAAACGACCTCGTCATTTGTTCTGTTCTGATGACGAAAAACCTGACGTGAAAAGCTGAAGAGTTGGAGCGGCGCCATGGCCAGCGCGCGCATGAGTATGCTCGCGTCTTTGCGCGGCGAGATCAGCCGTCTTGAAACGGAGCCCGGAGTGCAGGACGCTCAACGTATGGCATTGGGCCATGCCGGCGCTGATGCGGTGCTTCAGGGTGGCCTGATGCGCGGCGCGCTGCATGAAGTGTTCGCTATTGAGACGAGGCAGTCGGCCGCCGCGACAGGATTCGTTGCCGGAATTGCCGAACGGCTTGCGAAACGCCGTCCCTTGCTCTGGGTGCGGCAGGATTTCGTTGAGGCCGAAGCGGGCGTCCTGTCGATGAGCGGTCTTGCCGAACTCGGTCTCGACCCGCGACGGCTGGTGATGGTGCGCGCGGTGGATGCGGAGATTGCGCTGCGCGTTACCGCCGATGCGCTGGCTTGCGATGCGCTCGGTGCGGTGGTGCTCGATGTGTGGGGCGAGGTGCGTGCGTTCGATCTCGTCGCCAGCCGCAAGCTGACTTTGATCGCGCAAAGCTCCGGCGTGCCCTGCGTGATGCTGCGCACCTCCGCATTGCCGGACGCGAGCACGGCGGAGACACGCTGGATCGTGCGTGCGGCGCGTTCGCCGCCTGCGCTGGCATGGGGTGCCTGGGGAACCCCGGTGTTCGACGCGCAACTTGTTCGTAACCGCCACGGCCAGATCGGCCGGTGGATCATGGACTGGAATTGTGATGAGTGCCTTTTCCGTGAATCGGCGGCGCATTCTCAGCCTGCGTCTGCCGCGCCTGCCGACCGACCGCATCAGACGCCAGTTGTTGCGCCGCGCCGCAACGCAGACCGCAAGCGCCGCGCCGGATGACGACATTTTCAACCAGCCCCTTTTTCATCAGCCTTGGGTCGTCGCGAACAAGCTGAGCAATGCGTTGCAGATCGTCGCGCTTGACGATGCTGCAGCCGCGATCGGACTTGAGACGGGACTGCCGATTGCCAATGCGCGGGCGATCTGTCCTGAATTACAGGTGTTCGATCACGATGAAGCCGCCGACGCGCAGACGTTGTCTGATATCGCGGACTGGTGCGACCGCTTCACGCCGCTGGTCGCGCTCGACCCGCCGGCCGGCTTGCTGCTTGATATCAGCGGTTGCGCGCATTTGTTCGGCGGCGAAGCCAACATGCTTCGTGCGGTGTGTTCGTCATTGCGCCGTCAGGGCTTCGCCGTCAGCGTAGCGATCGCCGGCACGCCGGCCTGCGCGCGCGCCATGGCCTATGCCATGAACAGCCGGATCGTGCCGGATGGCGAGGAAGCCAAAGCCGTCGGTTCGCTTTCAGTCTCCGCGCTCGGCGTGAGTGATACGATCACGCGCGGTTTGCGCCGCGCCGGGCTGAAGACCATCGGCGATGTCGCCGCGCGTGCGCCGCATGAGATCACCGCAAGATTCGGCGCGGCGTTCACCGCTTTGTTGCAGGAGACGCTGGGACGCTGCGATGCGCCGATCTCGTCGCGGAAACCGCCGCCGGATTTCATGACTGAGCGGCGTTTTGCCGAGCCGGTCACAACGCAGGAGG
This sequence comes from Afipia sp., assembly GCA_036398335.1. GTDB lineage: Bacteria > Pseudomonadota > Alphaproteobacteria > Rhizobiales > Xanthobacteraceae > Afipia. Next base: position 6,277 of record DASWQB010000443.1, read on the forward strand.
TGATCGCCGCGGCACTCTCTCTTCTGGCGCATACACTTGTGTTTGCGATGGAGCGGCACGGCAGGGGCGCGCGGCTTCTGGAAGCGAATTTCTTCCGTACTGATGGCACGGTACGGACCATTGCGGTGGAAGCCGGTCAACCGGTGACGCACGCGCATGTGGTGGATCGCCTGTTTCGCGAGCGGCTCGATGCGCTGGCCGATCCGCTCGATCCCGGTTTCGGCTTCGATCTGATCCGCCTGTCGGCGCGCCGTGTGGACATTGTTGTGCAGGCGCAGCGCGATTTCGATACGAGCGCACAGGAGAACGACGATGTCGCAGCCCTGATCGACCGCATCGCCGCGCGCATTGGTCCCCGGCGCGTGGTGGTGCATCTACCGCAGGACACGCATAGTCCGGAAAAGGCAGTGCGCGCGGTGCCCGCGCAACGCCATCTGCCTGACGCCGTGCAGGCCGTCTGGCCGGAACGTTACGCAGGCGAGCCGCCGCTGCGCCCGCTGCGGATGTTCGAGCCGCCGGAGAAAATCGACGTGACTGCGATGTTTCCGGACGGTCCGCCCGCGCAATTCACTTGGCGCAAGGCGCGACATCGCATCGCCAATGTCGAGGGACCCGAACGCATCGCGATGGAATGGTGGACGCGGCCCGCGCATTTGCAGGATAGCAACGATACGCGGACGCGCGATTATTTCCGTATCGAAGATCAGGAGGGCTGCCGGTTCTGGTTGTACCGGGAGGGCATTTACCAACGAGAAGTCAAAACATTCCGCTGGTTCTTGCAGGGGGTTTTCGCATGACCT
>DASWQB010000444.1:0-4365 GCA_036398335.1 Afipia sp.
TTCTTGCCAGCACGCCGAGACCGTCGAGGCCGGGCATCACCAGATCGAGCACTACCGCGTCGATCGCCTGTATGCTGGTATCGGTAAGCGCCGCGATGGCGGCGTCGCCGCTGTCCACAACCACCGACTCATAGCCGCAACGCTGAACCATGTTTTCGATCAGACGACGTTGCACTGCATCGTCGTCGGCAATCAATATACGCGTAGGCATCGTCTCTCCTGTCCCGAATTGGGGCAATGTGGTCGAAGAGACTTAAGGTCTTGTTAAGATCGCGTGGGGCGCGCACTCGTTGCTGATGGCGTGCTGTGTGTTCGCGACACCCCCTTCGCGCGCCGGCCTTTCGTTTTGCCAGTGACGCGCAGACGTTTTCGGTGCGTTCCATTGCGATGAATTTATGATCTTGCCGATGTTGCCGCATCAATTGCGCCGTTGCGGCTAAGGGCGTTCGCGCTTATTTATCGAAAAGCGAATTGCTCACCTCTCATGATCGAGTGCTATATGGCCCGCCGCTCCGCCGTCGCCGTCAAACCGAAATCCCTCAAGCCCAAAGTTGCCGCGAAGTCTTCCGCTGCAAAAACGTCGCAATCCAAACTGCCGGAGTGGAATCTCGCGGACCTGTATTCCTCGATCGACGCACCGGAGATTGCGCGCGATCTCGACAAGCTCGACGCGGACTGCGCGGCGTTCGAGAATGCCTTCAAGGGCAAGATCGCAGCGGAGCTTGCAAAACCGGAGGGCGGCGCGTGGCTCGCCGAGGCCGTCAGGACGTATGAGGCCATCGACGATCTGGCCGGGCGGCTGATTTCCTACGCGGGTCTCATCCACGCTGGCGACACCGTCGATCCGGCGATCTCGAAATTCTACGGCGACGTGTCGGAGCGCATCACCAATGCCTCGACGCATTTGCTGTTCTTCACGCTCGAACTCAACCGCATTGACGACGCCGTCATCGAGCATGCGCTGCAAACGCCTGCGCTCGGCCATTATCGCCCGTGGATCGAAGACATCCGCATGGACAGGCCCTATCAGCTCGAGGACCGGGTCGAGCAGTTGTTCCACGAGAAATCGACCACCAGCTACGGCGCGTGGAACCGGCAGTTCGATCAGACCATCTCGGCGCTGCGCTTCAAGGTGGGCGCAAAGGAACTGGCGATCGAGCCGGTGCTGAATCTTTTACAGGACCGCGCGCCCGACAAGCGCAAGGCGGCGGCGCAGGCGCTGGCGAAAACCTTCAAGGCCAATGAGCGCACCTTCGCGCTTGTCACCAATACACTCGCCAAGGACAAGGAAATTTCCGACCGTTGGCGCGGCTTCCAGGACGTCGCGGATTCGCGCCACCTAGCCAACCGCGTCGAGCGCGAAGTGGTCGATGCGCTGGTGTCGTCGGTGCGCGCGGCCTATCCGCGGATCTCGCATCGGTACTACGCACTCAAAGCGCGCTGGTTCAAAAAGAAGACGCTGCCGCATTGGGACCGCAACGCGCCGCTGCCGTTCGCCGCGACCGGCAGCATCGGCTGGAGTGATGCGAAAAATACGGTTCTCAAGGCCTATGGCGATTTCGCGCCGGAAATGGCGAACATCGCCGGGCGCTTCTTCGACGAACGCTGGATCGACGCGCCGGTGCGTCCGGGCAAGGCGCCGGGCGCATTCTCGCATCCGACCACGCCGTCCGCGCATCCCTACGTACTGCTGAATTATCAGGGCAAGCCGCGGGACGTGATGACGCTGGCGCATGAGCTCGGTCATGGCGTGCACCAAGTGCTGGCGGCAAAACAGGGCGCGCTGATGGCGCCGACGCCGTTGACGCTGGCGGAGACGGCCAGCGTGTTCGGCGAAATGCTGACCTTCAAGCGCCTGTTGTCGCAGACGAAGAACGCCAAGCAGCGTCAGGCGCTGCTCGCCGGCAAGGTCGAGGACATGATCAACACGGTAGTGCGCCAGATCGCGTTCTATTCATTCGAACGCGCGATCCACACCGAGCGCCGCAACGGCGAACTTACAGCCGAGCGCATCGGGGAAATCTGGCTCAGCGTGCAGGGCGAAAGCCTGGGTCCCGCGATTGAGATCAAGCCCGGCTACGAGACGTTCTGGATGTACATCCCGCATTTCATCCATTCGCCGTTCTATGTTTACGCGTATGCGTTCGGCGATTGCCTCGTGAATTCGCTTTATGCGGTCTATGAAAACGCCGCGGAGGGATTTGCCGAGCGCTATCTCGACATGCTCGCCGCCGGCGGCACCAAGCATTATTCCGAGCTTTTGAAGCCGTTCGGTTTGAATGCAAAAGATCCGGCATTCTGGGACGGTGGCTTGTCCGTCATCGAAGCGTTGATCGATGAACTTGAAGAAATGGGTTAGGCGAGAAGGGTCGTAAAACATCTGTTGAACGTGTCAGATGGGCCTGTTATACATTCCGTATAACGGAGTTTAGGCCATGAATGACCAAAGTAAAATCAAGCCTGATCCGCAGGGACAGGTTGTTGGCACCGTCGAAATCAAGAAAATTGGCAATTCGTCAGGCGTGATCCTGTCGAAGGACGTACTGGCACGGCTCAATGTTGAAGTTGGCGATGAATTCTCTATTTCGCTGATTCCCGAAGGTGGTATTCGGCTGACGCCGCGTAATCCGCATTTTGAAGAAGCCATGGAAATCGCCCGGCGCGGAATGAAGCGTTACCGGAACGCTCTGGCCGAACTCGCCAAATGAGCGAGCCGCTTTGGCTTACGCGCCAGATCATTGAAGCAATTCACGACGAGCAACTCGCCATCCATGGCGGGGCAGGCGGTTTGCGTGATGAAGGCATGCTCGAATCTGCGCTTGATAGACCGCGCAACAAATGGTCATACGAGCAAGCAGAACTGGCCGAACTTGCAGCTGCGTATGGCTATGGCATCGCTCGCAATCATCCGTTTATCGACGGCAACAAGCGTACCTCGCTGCTTGCGCTTTATACGTTTCTTGGTGTGAACGGCATCGACTTCGACGTGCCTGAAGCAGAAGCTGCGACCATGATCCTGTCCCTCGCAGCCGGTGAGGTCAGCGAGGATGGCCTGACACGCTGGATCAGGGACAATTGGCCGAAGCCATGACAAGGGTTGCTGTGCGTTTCACTTTGCTGTGCGTTTCACCGAGCCGGACGGCATCGGATCGTATGCATTTCGCTGCGTCTAAACCGTTTCCGGACCGTTGCCCTGCCGCCGCAATTGCGGTATTCCGGCCTTAAATACGATATACCAAAGGCTGGAGGGGGACCGATGTCGGATCACAATGAGGTAGCCTACACAACCGCGGATGGCATGGACTATCCCGCGCACGAGCAGACTTATGAAGGCTTCCTCGTGATGACCAAATATGGCACGCTGGGTGTCATCGCGATTTTGGTCTTGATGGCTTTTTTCCTTCTCTGACATTTGAGACGCATCGTCCGGCCCGTCTTGTTGATGGGCCTTCGCTTGTGTCCCATCTGTTCTTCCCTGAACATCTACGGCTCATTGATCGCGAAACATCCAACCGCGCGACATCGTGCCGGTCATACGCGAATATTCGGTCGCGGGAGGCGTTATGAAAATTGCGATTGCCAAGGAAATCGACGCGGCTGAACCGCGCGTCGCGGCGACACCGGACACCGTGAAGAAATTCAAGGCGCTCGGTATCGATGTCGACATCGAGCCCGGCGCGGGAATCAAGTCCGGCCTGCTCGATTCCGATTATGCCGTCGCAGGCGCGATCGTAAGCGCGGACGCGGTGAAGAATGCCGACATCGTGATCAAGGTGAAGCGTCCCGAAGCCTCCGAGCTTGCTGCTTATAAAAAAGGCGCGCTGGTCATCGCAATCATGGACCCGTACGGCAACGACGCGGCGCTGAAGGCTCTCGCGGGTGCCGGCGTCTCCGCCTTCGCGATGGAACTGATGCCGCGCATCACCCGCGCGCAGGTCATGGACGTGCTGTCCTCGCAGGCCAATCTCGCCGGCTACCGCGCCGTGATCGAGTCCGCCGAAGCCTTCGGCCGCGCATTCCCGATGATGATGACCGCGGCCGGCACGGTGCCCGCCGCGAAGGTGTTCGTGATGGGCGTCGGCGTTGCAGGTTTGCAGGCGATTGCGACCGCGCGCCGTCTCGGTGCCGTCGTGACCGCGACCGACGTGCGGCCGGCGGTGAAGGAGCAGGTGCAAAGCCTCAGCGCGAAGTTCGTCGCCGTCGAGGACGATGAATTCAAGCAGGCCGAGACGGCCGGCGGCTACGCCAAGGAAATGTCGAAGGACTACCAGGCGAAGCAGGCGGCGCTCGTCGCCGAGCACATCAAGAAGCAGGATATCGTCATCACCACGGCGTTGATTCCCGGCCGCCCCGCACCGCGCTTGA